>NZ_JBYQGQ010000010.1:0-75811 GCF_058200215.1 Streptococcus sp. SCPM-O-B-15304 (M98)
TTCTTCTGGAGGAGTTACAGTATTGTTGAACTCTTTATCAGCCGCATCTGTTACATTCGCTACGATTGCTTTAGCTTTACCATCGTGTGATACCACAACTTTAACAGTCGCAACCATTGTGTCGTATGTAACGGTTGCATCTGTACCAGGAGTTTCTTCTACAGTGTAGTTGTAAGTCTTACCAAGATCATCACGTCCGAACTTAAGAGTCTTGAAGACAATCTTACCAGCAACGTCATTCTTCACGCGTTCTACTTCAACACCGTCTTTCTTCAATACGAATTCGAATTCGTTCGCTTGAAGTTCACGACCTTCCAAACGTTTCGTGAAGTTCATTTCCACTGGAACTGGAACGCTGTTCACACGTTTTTGAGTTGGTTTTTCTGGTTTTTCAACAGATTTGCTTACTGGATTATAAACATGAACGATTTGGTTGGCTTTATTTTCAATATCCACTCCACCCGCAACGTCATCTTTAACAGTTGCTGGGATATCAAATTTATAGTAGCGACCAAATGCAAATTTAGTTGTATCAATAACTTGTGTATTATCCGCATCACCTAATGATTTGTTTACAGAAGTCTTAGATGTTGCTGTAATGACACCATTTTCAACCTTAATGTCAAACTTGTCAGTTACGTCATCCCCAGTTTCACTGTCATATGCTTTAATATCAGCAGCATTTACAGTTAATTTTTCTGAATCATAGGTATCAGAGATTCCAACAGATTGGATGTTGTTTTTATCAGTGAAGTTTCTAGTATCCAACCATACTTGGTAAACTAGTTTTTCACCACGTTCAACCGTCTTAGTATTGATGTTTTCTGCTTCGTTGTTTGAAGTTCCATCTGCATATGGGTTTGCATTTGTAGCAGTGTACTCATCAGCCAACTCATCGTCATCATCTACAAGTTTTGATCCTGTAATGTCAAATTTCTCTTTGTTAAGAACAAATTTTTCAGGTTGGAATTCAGGTGTTTCAGGAGGAGTGATCTTGTTGTTGAATTCTTTATCATCAGTTCCTTCTGTTGAAGTTCCATCAGCATTGACACCGCCAGTTGATGTTACGTTTGTTACAGTAGTCAAGGTGTGACCATTCTTAGCAACTTCAACTGTGACTGTTGCTTTCATAGTATCATAAGTCATACCAAGCTCTTTAGTAGATGGGATAACTTCTTCTACTGTATAGGTATGAGTTCCAACTTTAGTATTATCAAATGATAATTCAGTGAATGTTACCGTTCCGTCAGCTTTATTTGTTACTGTTTCAAGAGTTTGACCAGTTGAATCTTTCAGAACAAAGCTAAATTCGCCATCTTTAAGTTCACGACCTGCTAATTTCTTAGTAAAGTCAAATCTTGCAACGACTGGAGCCACATGATAGTTATTAAACTCAGTATCATCCGGCATTGTAACTGCTGCATTCAAGAGGCCAGTTGAAGCATCTTTCGTAACTGTTACTTTTACTTCTGCATTCATTGAATCATAGTCAATGTTTGTGTCTGTACCAGCTACTTCACGTACAGTATAGGTATGAGTACCTTCTGCATCATAAGAAATCGCATCAAATTGGATAGTTCCATCAGCCGCGTTTTTCTTCGTTTGGAGAACTTTTCCATTTTCAAGCAATTCAAATGTAAAGGCATCCTTCGTCAGTTCTTTACCTTCTAGTTTCTTAGTAAATTTGAATTGTGCTTGAGTTGCAGTTGGTGTGAAGGTATTGTTAAATTCTTTATCTGCTGGAAGTGCTGCTACAGCAGTAAGGGCATGACCTGATTTAGTAACAGTAACTGTCACATTAGCCTTCATAGTGTCATAAGTCATACCAGCTTCTTTTGTTTCTGGAATAACTTCTTCTACAGTGTAGTTATGATCACCGACTTGAGCATTCGTAAATGTCAAGGCGTCAAATTTAACGTTACCAGCGGCATCGTTTTGTTTTGTTTGGATAACAGTGCCATCTTTGTCTTTCAATACAAAGCTAAATTCACCAGCCTTGAGTTTACGGCCTGCAAGAGCTTTGCTGAAGTCAAATTGGGCAGTTACAGGCGCCACAACGTGGTTGTTAAAGACTTTATCGTCAGTACCAGTTGCTTCACCACCTGTTGAAGTCATTTCAGTATTAGCTACCAAGAGACCTGTATTCTCATCTTTTGTAACTGTTACTTTAACTGCGATAGTCATTGCATCGTAGTCTACATCAGCTTTATCGCCTTTAACTTCTTTTACTGTGTAGTTGTAGACACCTACTTGGTCAAATGACAATTCGCTAAAGTTAATCTTACCGTCAGCTTTATTAGTTACAGTTTCATTAACATTGTTATCACCAGTCAAAGTGAAGCTAAAGTCACCTGCATTCAAGTTACCATTTGAGAGTGATTTATCAAACTCAAGGTTTACTTTAACAGGAGATGGTGTGAAGGTATTGTTGAACTCTGTATCTGCAGGAAGTGTGTTTGTTGCTTTAAGAACATGACCTTCCTTAGTAACAGTGATCGTTACTTCAGCCTTCATTGTGTCATAAGTCATACCTTCTTCTTTAGTTGGTAAACCTGACACTTTATTTGTTGGGATAACTTCTTCAACTGTATACTTGTGAGTACCAACTTGAGTGTTGTCAAAGGTCAAATCGTCAAATGAGATAACACCAGCTGCATTATTTGTTTTCGTTTGGATTGTTTTACCAGTTGAATCTTTCAAGGCAAATGTAAATTCGCCATCTTTCAACTTACGGCCATCCAATTTCTTGCTAAAGTCAAACTTAGTCTTTACTGGAGCTACAACATAGTTGTTGAAGACCTTATCATCTGCACTTGCGCTAAATCCACCTTCTGAACTGTATTTAACTGTAGCTTCCAAGTCACCTTTAGAATTCTCAGTTACAGTAACTGTCATTGTGACAGCCATTGCATCGTAGTCAACGTTGGTATCAGAACCTTTTGTTTCAGTGATCTTGTAGTTATAAACTCCTACTCGGTCAAATGACAATTCGGTGAAAGTTGCTTTACCGTTTTTATTAGTTACAGTTTCAGAGTATGCTTCGCTAGCTGAACTTGTTTCTTTCTTAAGAGTGAAACTAAACTCATCATCTACAAGGGCACGACCTTCCAATTGTTTTTCAACTTCTGGTTTTACCTTGATAGTTTCTGTCTTGTCGTAGTAGTAGATAGGTTGTTTGTATGGTGTCAAGGAGTTGAGCAAGTCAACGTTGGTACCAATACCCTTATAAGCACCACTATCTAATTGACTATTTGGTGAAAGGTGTCCAATATTGTCTCCCAAGAACGGAACAAATACAGTCTTCTTCGGTGTATAATTTGCAGCTGTTTGGAAATCAAAATTAACAGGTTCACCATTTGGATGTCCAGCAAAAGGAATGGTTTGAAGAGGGGTCTTTTTAACGACCAAATCCTCTGTATTCACTCTTCCCGGCTTGATTGGTTTGGTTTCTGCTAAAAGCATATAACCGTCAGTGTTCAAAGTCCCATCTGAACGTTTACTTTGTTGTTTTGGATCTAGTAGGTAAACACGAATCACTACAGATCCGTCTTCATCAACGATTTCCTTGATACGTTTAATCCCAGCACGTTCAGCATCCATAAATCTAGTACCAACTGTGTAAGGACGACTCACATAACCAGAAGTTGTATCTTGACCAGCTGTTTGATAAAGTTTATAAACTGTTTCTCTGGTAATTTTATCTGTAAGTTCTTCAGTCTTTGTAAATTGACGCTCCCCAGAAGCTGTGAAGTTTTGACCCTCCATAGCTTTGAGTGTATATGTTGCTAGACTGGTTTCATTTCCATTTTCTTTATAGTCCTGAGTTGTAACAGATTTACCAGTTTCCTTATAAGTAGGATTTGCCTGATCAACAACTTTATAGTATGTTGTCTTATCAACAGTTACAGGAATCTTAAAGTTAGTGTCTGTAACTTCACGACCATTATAAGCAGGTTCAACTGCATTCAAAATATCATTTGAGTTACGTGCAGAATAAACAGCCGTATAATAAGCTTGTTCAGCTGGAGTCAAGGTATGACCAGCAGCTACCAAAGCTTGAACAGCTGATCCAACTTCAAATCCCATTTGAATGAATGGTTGGTCTGTTTTACCAGGACCTTGACCAGCACCTGCTTGGTAATCCACTTGCAGTGTCAACTCATTATTAGATTTTGGAGTGGTTGTAGTGAATTTTTGAACACCGCTAGTTGCAGTGACTGTATGTGTTTCAACTACATTACCCGTATTTTTATCAATCAATTCAACTGTAGTATCGGTTGAAGTGCCAAATGTTTTATAAGCACGCGCATAGTAGTTTGTATTATAACGGGCATTAAATTTTGTCAAATTCCAGATACCAAAAGTATAGAAGTCACCTTCTTTAGCTTGGTAACCAGCTGGAATTGTTTGAGAATGCACAGATGCTCCGTTAGGATCTGTCATGTCTGGATTGGCAGCAACATTATCAGCTAAAGTCGTTACAACATCAATCGGTGCTACATTATGGTCAGTTGCAGCACGACGGTTACGGCGACGACCACCATTTGTAGCCAAAGCACCGGCATTTACAGTGTTCTCAGCTGCCAAAGCAAGTGTTTCTGTATCTACTAGTGGTTTTGCTGCAACATTAGCTACACTAGCAGTTGTATCAATGCTAGTTGCCTCAGCTACAGCTGAAACTTCTGCTTTAGGCTCAGATTTTTCCTCTTGTTTAGTTTCAGTCTTTTCTTCTGCCTTAGACTTAGCTACTACAACTTCTTCTGCTTTTGAAGCAGTTGTTGCTACTGGCTTAGAAGACTCTGGTTTTACCTCAGGACTAACAGATGTTTTTTCCTCAGTTTTGTCAGCTTTTGTTTCTTCAGATTTTACTTCAGTTGGTTCTGATTTTACTACTTCAGACTTAACTTCAGGTGTTGATGTTTCTGACTTAACTTCTGAAGTTTCAGAATTAGCTGAAGTTGCCACATCCGTTGATGGCTCTTTCAACTTTTCCTTGTCGTTATTGTCGACTAGTTCAGTATTCTCATCAGTTTGCTTTGCTACAATCTCAGCAGCATTTACAGCACCACCATTAGCCATCATGAAGCTAAGGGTCGTTCCTAAGAAAACTGATGCGACACCAACTTTGTATTTTCTTAAAGAAAATCGTTGTTGCTCTCTTCTTATCATGGGATAAGTTCTCCTTTTTAAACATTTTAACTAATAATATGTAAGATTATTGACTTTTTCCAAAAAAGAAAATGTACTTCCCCACATTACAAGTAACGCTAACAGTATACCATATTCGAACCTTTTAAATCAAGAAAAAGGAAATTAAATTCTTCCCCTATTTTTATAATTATTATTCATTTTTACGATAATTAATACATTTAAAAATAGTGTCTTTTATGTGTGTTTTTTTTATTAATCTTATTGTTAAAACTTTTATGTCTAAAGATTAATTTCATCCAAAAGTATTTTCTATATAAAAAACTCTAAACTTTTTAATTGAATATTTTTTTATTCATTTTAAATGTTTAGAGTAAATTTTTTTTAGTAAAATTACTGATTATGAAATAGATAGTTCATCTATACTGAACCTATAAAATATATTTTTTTAGAGTACTTGATAAAGCTTGATAACCAGCGACACTGAGATGAAGGCCATCTGTTGTGTAGTCTGCCTTAAGTTGCCCTTCCTGATCGAGTAAGTTCTCAAAAACAGATACGTATTCAACCTGCATATAGGCAGAGGCAAGGTCTTGATAGGCTTGGTTCCAGGCCTTGATTTTCTCATTGGTACGAATATAAACTGTCTGTTTGAAGTTCGTACTCTCATTGACTGGCAAAATGGAAACTAGCTTTATCTGTGACAGTGGATAGTCGCGAGAAATACTTTGAATCACGCTTTCAAGATTGTTTAGCGCTTCATTCATTGGAACATCTTTGCCGATATCATTTGTCCCAATCAAAAGTACAATTTGATCCACCGCATCGCCATAGAGATGAGCATCAAGATTTTCTCGTAAAAGTCCAGTCTGGTAGCCTCGAATCCCTCGGTTCACAATGTTTTTTGACGTTCCCAATAATTCTTGCAAGGGATAATATTCAATAATGGAATCCCCGATAAAAATGATATCTGGTTCAATCACCGAGATTTGATTAAGTTCACGATACTTGGTTTGAATTTTCTCTTGCTCTTTTAAGAGCCAATTTTCTAATAGTTGTACTGCCAAGTTATTCTCCTTCTTCTAGCCAGTTTTCTAAAACTTGGTAAACACCCGCCTGACTGTTGGCTGGCGCTATTTTGGTGGCTACTTCTTTGACAGTCTCCTCTGCATTTTCCATGGCATATGAAATTCCTGCCAACTCTAACATTTCAATGTCATTTTCACTATCACCAAAGGCCATAATTTGTTCAGGTTTCAAGTCCCAACGTTTGAGCAACTCCTCTAAGCCCCATGCCTTATGAATCCCATCTTGTAAGATATCGATACAGCCGTAGCCACTAGAAACAGCTCGAACCTGACCATCAAATAATTCATTGATTTCTTGCAAAACGGATTCTGATCGTTCTTCACCAACAACCATACTCATCTTGAGAACACCACCAAAGAGACTGGAATCAAATTCATCAACAAAGTGCATTCGTTGATAGAATTTCTCTATCATCTCCAAAGTCATAAATTTATCAAGTTCTGTAAAGACAGTTCCTTCCTTGACAAAACCGCCATTCATAGCAGTTACGACAAACTGATCCTGACACTCTCTGCCTTTAAAATGGCCCAAAGCCCTATCAACCATAGCATCGTCCCAAGTCTGAGCTTGAATCAATTGATCATTTTCGAATATACGAGCGCCATTAGCAACCACGAGAACTACTCTATCTGCTAAATGTCCCAGTAATTGTCGCATTCGATGAACTTCATTTCCAGTTGCAATGACAAAACGAACGCCACGTTGATCTAACTGATCTAAAATTTTCTCTAGTCGAGGTAGGTCCAGTTGTCCTTGAGGATCCAACAAAGTACCGTCCATATCTGTCGCTATTATCTTAATTTCCATTGTGTCTCCTTGTGGTCCAAGTCACTACCACTTCAAACCTACATGCTCGTTCATTTCTTTATAGGCTATATCAATCCTTTGCTTTGTGGCCTCGTCTAACTGACTACGGTATTTCCCGCCCTCTATAAAATCTTCCAAGATATAGGTTTGGTAAAGATAGAGTGGGTAGCCTTCTGGAGAATAACCTCCTTTTGGAGTACGACTCACCCAGCTTGGATGAGCTTGGGCCGTCTCGATAGTTGTTTTACCGGACTTTTTCTTAATGGTCACATCCATAAGTACGCCACGTTCCGTCCACTTGGCATTTTCAACATCCTGCATGGTTTCAATTCGTTGATTTGAGATAAAATTACCCATAGAGTAGATGATAAGCTTTTTATCACCGTCTTTTTCAACAGTTTCAGCCGGTTCAACAACGTGAGGATGCCCCCCAAAGATAATATCAGCTCCCCAATCAATCATTTTATGGTAAAGTTTCTTTTGCTCCTCAGTCGGCTCAATTTGATACTCAACTCCCATCTGAGGCATGATAATTGTAATATCTGCCTCCTTCTCTGCTCGTTCAATTTCAGCCTTCATTTTATCTTCGTCTAAGTCTGAAAGATAACGATTATAATCCTCTTGTGAAATGCTTTGTTCAATGCCGTTAAAGCCATAGGAATAAGCTAAAATAGCAACTTTAATACCATTAACTTCCTTGATAACTAAAGGAGCCTTATCTCGTGATTCATGGGTATAGACCCCGACCGGTGTCATTCCTGCCTTTTCAATAGCATCTGCAGTTGAAATCACTCCCTCAATCTGAGAATCCAAGATATGATTGTGAGCCAAATCTAGCACTTGATAGCCTGCATCTTTTATAGCATCCATAACTTCACCAGGTGCATTGAACAAGGGGTATCCTGCAAAATAGTGGTCTTTATTTACAGTTCCTTCAAAATCACCAATGACTAAGTCAGCTTGCTTCAGCCAGGGTTTTACATACTCAAAATTTTCATGGAAATCATAGGTGCCGTCTGATTTTTTGGCTGAAATGTAGATAATGTCATGATAGAGCAAATCACCATTTGCCATGATACGCGCACTCGTTTCTTGTTCCGTCTCTGCATTCTTTGCCTGAGAACTTGACTCTTGGTGTGCGGAACTTGGATCACTACTGCTTAAAGAAATCCCTCGAGCTCCTTCCACTAATAAAGTAAGCATCATCGAGACAGCTACCGAAGCTAACAAGACCACAATAAAAGTGCGATTATTCCACTGCTTATAGTTCCTGAAAAACCGAACGGAATGTCTAATAGCTTGTAAAACGGGACCATTTTTTCTTTTTCTACTACGTTGTTCCATCATTTTTCTCCCATGATTTTAAAGTCTATTTTCTTACTCTATTATACCACAGACAAATAGGTATTTCCTTTTATTATATTATTTTTTAGCAACTTCTGTGACTTTCTTTCTCGTCTGTTTTGTGTTATCATGTAATTGTAATAGAAGGAAAGGAAAGAATATGTCTGCTATAGAACGAATTACCAAAGCTGCTCACTTAATCGATATGAAAGATATTATCCGCGAAGGGAACCCTACTCTTCGTGCCGTTGCCGAGGAGGTCTCTTTCCCCTTGAGCGACCAAGATATCATTCTTGGAGAAAAAATGATGCAATTTTTGAAACACTCGCAAGATCCTGTTATGGCTGAAAAATTAGGTTTACGTGGAGGTGTTGGGCTTGCTGCACCACAGCTGGATATCTCAAAACGCATCATAGCTGTACTGGTACCGAATATCACTGAGGAAGGTGAAACTCCTCAAGAAGCCTATGATTTACAAGCTGTTATGTACAATCCTAAAATCGTCTCACATTCAGTCCAAGATGCTGCTCTAGGCGAGGGAGAAGGTTGCTTGTCTGTTGACCGTGCTGTTCCAGGTTATGTTATCCGCCACGCTCGAGTAACTGTCGACTATTTTGATAAGGATGGAGAAAAGCACCGTATCAAACTAAAAGGCTACAACTCAATCGTTGTTCAACATGAAATTGACCACTTAAATGGTATTATGTTCTACGATCGTATCAATGAAAAAGATCCATTTGAAGTTAAAGATGGCTTGCTCATTCTTGAATAAAGAAAATCCCGTTGCAAGACGGGATTTTGTGTTATAATGAAGATATGAAAACAAACGATATTGTCTATGGCGTTCATGCCGTCACAGAAGCTCTTTTAGCAAATACTGGAAACAAACTCTACCTTCAGGAAGATTTACGAGGAAAGAATGTGGAAAAAGTTAAGGAATTGGCTACTGAAAAGAAAGTATCCATTTCTTGGACTTCCAAAAAATCACTTTCTGAGATGACTGAAGAAGCTGTTCACCAAGGTTTTGTCTTGCGCGTTTCTGAATTTGCCTACACTGAACTTGAGCAAATTCTTGCTAAGACACGTCAAGAAGAAAATCCACTACTACTTATTCTTGATGGTTTAACGGACCCACATAATCTCGGTTCTATCTTGAGAACAGCGGATGCAACCAATGTTTCAGGTGTCATCATTCCCAAACATCGAGCTGTCGGTGTTACTCCTGTCGTAGCAAAAACAGCAACAGGTGCGATTGAACACGTTCCTATCGCTCGCGTGACCAATCTCAGCCAAACCTTGGACAAACTCAAGGATGAAGGCTTCTGGACATTCGGTACTGATATGAATGGAACTCCTTGCCACAAATGGAATACCAAAGGAAAGATTGCTCTCATCATCGGAAATGAAGGCAAAGGTATTTCAAGCAACATCAAGAAACAAGTAGACGAGATGATCACCATTCCTATGAATGGTCACGTACAGAGCCTCAATGCCAGTGTCGCAGCTGCTATCCTCATGTACGAAGTCTTCCGAAATCGACTCTAATAAAAAGTGAGGTCGGGATCTTTTGTCCCAACCTCACTTTTTATTAGCAATCAAACTTTGACGCGGTAACTGATTGAACTTTTTGTTCGTCTTTTAGACTCCAAAAAACTCCTAATCATCCTCGCGGGGCTGGGACAGAAATCTAGACTTTGTCAATCGATTTCTGTCCCACCGCCTTTTTAATAATGTTCGGTAATATATTTGTAGGCCTCTTGACCTGCAATAGCGCCATCTCCAACAGCTGTTGTAACTTGGCGAAGGTCTTTTTGACGAACATCCCCAACCGCAAAGACACCTGTAACATTTGTCTTCATGTGATCATCTGTCACAATCCAACCTGCCTGGTCGCGAATCTGCAACTCTTGGACAAAGTCACTAACAGGGTCTAAACCAACATAGATGAAGACACCACCAAAGGCTTGTTCTGTCACCTGACCTGTTTTAACATTTTCAATCACAACCGATTCCACACGGTTTTCACCCTTGATTTCTTTAACGACAGAATCCCAAATGAAGTTGATTTTTTCATTGGCAAAGGCACGATCTTGCAAGACCTTTTGGGCACGTAGTTCATCTCGACGGTGAACAATGGTAACAGATTTTGCAAACCGTGTTAAGAAGATAGCCTCTTCAACTGCGGAGTCACCTCCACCTACGACCAACAAATCCTGGTCGCGGAAAAAGGCTCCATCACAAACTGCACAGTAAGAAACTCCACGACTATTGAGTTCTTCTTCTCCTGGAACCCCCAAGAGACGGTGCTTAGAACCAGTCGCTACGATAACTGTGCGAGTTTCATAAACTTGGTCGTCTGTTACGACTTTTTTGAATTCGCCATGATCCTCAACATTTTCAACGAAGCCATAGAGATGCTCAACACCTAGATTTTCAAGAGGTTCAAACATCTTTTCAGCTAATTCAGGACCACTGATATTAGCATAACCTGGATAGTTTTCAATGTCAGAAGTATTATTCATCTGACCACCAGGAAGTCCACCTTCAATCAAAGCAACTTTCAAATTGCTACGTGCTGCGTACAAGGCTGCAGTCATCCCAGCAGGCCCTGCACCGATAATAATCGTATCGTACATTCACTTTCCTTCTTTCTTGTTGTAACTAATTTTATTCTAACGGATTAAATCCCATTTTACAACTATTAAGCCTTGAGAACCAACAAAATGCTCATGGTTGCAAATGACAATACTGGAATTGTTAAAACTCCAATCATAATCATATCGTAGAGATGGGCTTGACGTGCTTTAGCAGTTTTGTCAACCCCAGACAGAGCTCTAAGTCCAATCCAGAGTCCTAAAATAATCAAGACCAGTAGAATTGTCAACACTAAACTCTCTAAATACAAAGCAAATAGCTGAACTAGCATGCTCTCTCTCATTTCTATTAATTTTAAAGAGCAAACCCAGTTAGCCTAGCCAACTGAGTCTTTCTTATCTTCTATTATATCAAATATAGGTTCGTTTGTAACTAGCAAAGAATTCTTTTGTTCGTTCTTCTTTAGGATGATTGATAATCTCATCTGGTGTTCCAGACTCAATAATCTTTCCTTTATCCAAGAACAAAACCTTATCAGCTACTTGAGAAACAAAGGACATATCGTGACTGACTAAAATCATGGTTTGACCTGATTTAGCTGCATTAGCGATAGATCTTTCTACCTCACCAACCAATTCTGGGTCAAGGGCTGAAGTAGGTTCATCCAAGAGCAAGATTGCTGGCTTCATGGCTAAAGCACGCGCCAAAGCTACCCGTTGTTTTTGTCCACCTGATAAGTGGCGAGGATAGTGCTGTTGACGATCTGAAAGACCAACCTTAGCCAACTCTTCTTTGGCAATCTTAGTTGCTTCTTCGTCGGAAAGTTTTTTAACAACTACCAAACCTTCCTTGACATTGTCTAAGGCCGTTCTACGCTCAAACAAATTGAACTGTTGGAACACCATGGACAACTTGCGACGAAGAGTCAAGATTTCATCTTGAGTAATTTGAGAAAAGTCAACTTTGAAATCATCAATCTGAATACTTCCACTATCAGGTGTTTCCAGATAATTTAGGCTACGAAGAAAGGTTGACTTCCCCGCTCCTGAGGAACCAATCAAAGCTACTACTTCCCCTTTTTGAATATCTAAATTCAGATGATCCAAGACGGTTTGACCAGAAAAGGATTTGCTTAAATTTGAAATCTTAATCATTAGCGAAGGTCTCCTTTCACATCTGTTTTCACATTATCTGGTGCTTCGATGGCCATTTTTCTCTCAATGAAGCGACCAAGATTTTCAATAGCAATATTTACCACCCAGTATACAAGAGCAACTGAGATGAAACGTTCGAAGTAACGGTAGTCTGCACCACCCAAAATCTGAGCTTGGGCAAAGACTTCTACAACACCCGCACTAAAGGCTAGGGAAGTTCCCTTGGTCAATCCAATGAGGGAGTTAATCAAGGTTGGAGTCGCTACTACCGCTGCATTTGGAATAATCACACGACGGTAAACTTGTGCACGTGTCATTCCAAGACTACGAGCGGCTTCAATCTCTCCAGGATTAACCGAAAGAATAGCGGCACGGATAGTTTCACTAGCGTAAGCTGCTTCGTTAAAGGCAAAAGCTACAATGGCAAAAGCTGCAGCCGGAATCGCATTGATATTAAAAGCAGTTCCCCATTGTTGATTCAACGCTTTTAATGCTAGAGGAATTCCATAGTAAGTCAACATCAACTGCACTAGGATTGGTGTCCCTTTTAAGAAACTAACAAAGAATGCTTGTAATGGATAAAGAATTCTAACGCGATTAATTTTTACAATAGCAAAAACCAAGGCCAAGATTATACCAAAAAAAGCACCAAATACTGTCAACATCAATGTTGTTGGCAATTGTTGTACAATTCTTGGAATCCCATCAAAGACAGAACGAAAACTAAACAGTTTGCCGTCTGGAATATACTGCATCAAGTTTTGATACCAATCTGATGCTAAAATTGTTGTAACATTCATAGAAACATCCTCTCCTGATAATGAATCATTCTATCATACTTCTGCCTAGATTTAAAATATTTGCTACGAGCAGAAGAGACTTTGTTTACCTACTAGTTTATCATACTTTAAAAGCGTGAGGTTATATATTTTACCTATCAAGGAGATAGAAAAAAACTATTTCAAATCCAAGTTGTCGTAGGTTTTACGATAACCAATCTGCTTCACAGCACCATTCTCCACTAATATAGGACGTTTTAATAACATACCATCACTGGCCAAGAGTTTGGCCGCTTCTTTTTTGGATAAAGTTCCAACCTTGTCTTTTAAACCCAGTTCACGGTATTTAATACCACTAGTATTGAAAAATTGCTTCAACTCAAATTTTGAAGTTTCAAGCCAATTTAAAATGACTTCTTCACTCGGAGTTTCTTCTACAATATGAACATCTTTATACTCTAATCCGAGTTGATCTAACTCTTTTTTGGCTTTTTTACAAGTTGTACATTTTGGATATTCGATAAATTCTAACATTTTTTCTCTTTCTATTTTTTATTTTCTTGATAACTTGCACCTTCATGATTCAAGAGCCAAGCCTTCTTATCAAGTCCCCAAGCATAGCCTGTCAGACGTCCTCCAGCACCTAGCACACGGTGACAGGGGACAAGAATAGACCAGGGATTGCGCCCTACTGCTCCTCCGATTGCCTGAGCCGAAGCTATCTGCAAGTCCTTAGCTATTTGTCCATAAGTAACTGTCTGACCAAAAGGAATTCCTCGCAAGTAGTTCCAGACTCTTTTTTCGAAATCACTACCGACAGGAGCTAAAGGTAACTGAGACAAATCTTGATTTTGTCCTTTAAAATAAGCATCTAAATAGCTAGCAATCTGATTTAAAATGGGATGACTTTCCACCTCAACTAGATTACCTAGCGACAAGCCTCTCTCAAAATAACTCTGTGCTTCAACCCATATCCCAAACAGATAGTGATCATCTGCTACCAAAGATAAGATCCCAATCGGAGAACCGTACAGCATTTTTGCATACTTTTTAGGCATTTGATTTTAATTTTTGATAGGCCAAGCGTTCCCCGTCTACTGGAACTTTACCAACCTGTTTGAAGCCAAGTTTTTCAAAGATATGCTGCATGGCTATGTTTTTAGCGTGCGTATCTGAACGAAAATCTAGGTAATCGAAGCCTTCAATCAAGCCTTCTAAAAAGGTCTGAGCAACACCTTGGCCTTGGACATCTCTAGAAACCGCAATCCGATGAAATACAAGGTATTCTGGTTCTCTTCCTTCCCAACTTCCATTATAAATGGCTTCATAAGCTTTTTCTGGACTTTTAGTCACTGCTGCATAGGCTAAGAGCTCTCCTTCTTCTAAAGCTACATAGGCTTGACCTGAGATGATATCTTCAATAATCGTGTCGGCATTTGGGTAATCATTTTGCCACTGGGTGCTACCAGCTTCCGCCAAGCATTTTTTAGCATCCTCAATCACCTGCATAATTGCATCTACTTCATTTGGAAAGGCTAAACGAATTTCCATTTTTCTTCCTCTTTTCTGACTAGTTTCTCTCATCATAGCATAATTTAAGGCTTTCTACAAGCAGTTAAAACTTGACTTTTTATTTCTATTATTTTATAATCTAGTTATAAAAACTAGATAAACAGGAGTTGGAAATGAAAACTACTTTTTCCTACCCAGAATGGGACGAAATTCCAAACATTGATCTCTATTTGGATCAGGTCCTACTTTATGTGAATAAAGTTTGTTCCCCTATTTCTCTTGCTAAAGAGAAAGGTTTAACTGCATCAATGGTGAACAACTATGTGAAGCACGGCTATATCAGTAAACCTGAAAAGAAAAAATACCAACGCAAACAAATTGCCCGATTGATTGCTATCACAACACTCAAGTCTGTTTTTTCAATCCAGGAAATTGCTCAAACCCTTAATACCCTACACACAGAGACTAACTCACAAGAACTTTACAATGCTTTTGTAGACTACATGAACGAAGACCTAGACCCAGCTAATCCTATTATCCGAGCAAGCTGCCAAACGGTCAAGCTCTATCATCAAACACTAGCACTAGTCTATACAGAAAATGAAGAGGAGGAAACAAATGAATACTAGTTTTAAACTTAGCAAGCGCCTTAGTTTTGGAGAAGAAATAGCAAACAGTGTCACCCATGCTGTAGGGGCACTTATCATGCTGATTTTGCTCCCTATCTCATCGACTTATAGTTATGAAGCTCATGGATTTTTATCGTCTGTCGGTGTGTCCATCTTCGTCATCAGCCTCTTTCTCATGTTCCTTTCATCGACTATTTATCATTCTATGGCTTATGGTTCCACTCATAAGTACGTGCTTCGTATCATCGACCATTCCATGATTTATGTTGCGATTGCTGGCTCTTATACTCCTGTCGTTTTAACCTTGATGAATAACTGGTTTGGTTATCTGATTATCGCCATTCAGTGGGGAACAACTATTTTTGGTATTCTTTATAAAATATTTGCCAAAAAAGTCAATGAAAAATTTAGTCTAATTCTCTACTTAATCATGGGTTGGTTAGTTGTGGCTATCCTACCAGCAATCATCAGTCAAACAAATCCAATCTTTTGGACTCTTATGGTATCAGGTGGGCTTTGCTATACAGTTGGTGCTGGATTTTACGCTAAGAAGAAACCATACTTCCACATGATCTGGCATCTCTTCATTCTGGCAGCTTCAGCTCTCCAATATATTGCCATTGTTTATTACATGTAAAAATAGGCCGGGAAAATCCCGACCTATTTTTATTTGCACATATTGATAAAGTATTGATGCAAGCGAAGATCATTTGTCAATTCCGGATGAAAGGAGGTCACTAGCATATTCTTTTCTTGAGCAGCAACGATTTGATTGTTCACTACTGCCAGAACATCAACACCCTTACCAACTTCACTAATAATAGGTCCACGGATAAAGGTCATGGGAATCTTGCCAACACCCTTGCAGTCTGCTTCTGTATAAAAGCTTCCTAGCTGACGTCCATAGGCATTGCGCTCTACTACTATGTCCATGGTAGCCAGATGAGTCTCTTCCTGAGAGGTAATCTGTTTCGCTAGCAAAATCAAACCTGCACAAGTCCCAAAGACTGGTAAACCATTGAGAATAGCCTCTCTTAGAGGAAGTAGCATCTGCTGGTCACGTAGGAGTTTTCCCATAGCTGTCGACTCACCTCCGGGTAAAATCAAACCTGACAGCTCACTTCGATGTTGCTGAAAGTCTTCTAGATTTCGCAGTTCAACACTTTCAACTTCTAGTTTGGCAAGGACTTTCTCATGCTCTACAAAGGCGCCTTGCAAGGCCAATATTCCAATTTTCATCTATTTTCCTCGCTCAGCCATGAGAATTTGGATTTCATTCTCATTGATACCAACCATGGCTTCTCCCAAATCTTCTGAGATTTGAGCTAAAATTTGAGGATTCTGATAATTTGTAACTGCCTTGACAATTGCTGCTGCACGTTTAACAGGATCACCTGATTTGAAAATCCCTGAACCAACAAAGACACCTTCTGCACCTAGCTGCATCATAAGAGCAGCATCGGCAGGTGTTGCTACACCACCTGCTGCGAAGTTCACGACTGGTAGTTTTCCATGTTCGTGCACGTATTGAACTAATTCTACAGGTACTTGGAGTTCTTTTGCCGCGACATAGAGTTCATCTTCACGGAGATTTTGAATGCGACGAATTTCTTGATTCATCATACGCATATGGCGGACTGCCTGAACGATGTCTCCTGTTCCAGGTTCCCCTTTTGTACGGATCATCGATGCTCCTTCAGCGATACGACGCAAGGCTTCTCCTAGGTCTTTAGCACCACAAACAAAAGGAACTTGGAATTCTTTCTTATCCACATGGAAACGATCGTCAGCTGGAGATAGCACCTCACTCTCATCGATATAGTCAATTTCGATGGCTTCTAAAATCTGTGCTTCAACAAAATGCCCAATTCGAACCTTGGCCATAACTGGAATGCTGACTGCGTCTTGGATTTCCTTGATCATCTTTGGATCGCTCATACGAGAGACACCACCAGCTGCACGAATATCAGCTGGGATTCGCTCCAAGGCCATAACAGCTGCCGCACCTGCAGCCTCTGCAATTCTTGCTTGCTCAGGATTTTGAACATCCATGATGACGCCACCTTTAAGCATCTGTGCCAAATTTTTATTTAATTCATAACGATTTTCAGTCATTTTCTCTTCCTCAATAGTTGTATTGGTAGCTACAATTTTATTTTAAGGTAGAAATGACTCAAGTACAAGATAAAAAAAATCGATTTGTCCGGGTACAATTATATCAATCATCAAAAAAGTACCCATATAAGGTACTCTTATTTCTTAGATTTTTTAATGTTTTTAACAAGATAAAACAGATATCCTGAAACCATATAGGCAACAAAGATAGTAGCTGCCCATTTAAAGACAAAGCCCCAACCATGTTTGGTAGCATTCAAAAAGAAATAAGGGAAGGGACTATCCTTAGCATTAGGGACATCCATCTTTAGAACAAAACCGTTTAAGAGGGCAAAAATCATATAAAGCAAAGGAAGGCTAGTCCAAAGCATGGGATCAACCAACTTATATTGGCGACTCTTGTCAAAAATAATTGTATCTGCTAAAAACCAGAGAGGGACAATATAATGGCAAAGGAAATTTTCCAAACGGTAAAAATCTGTCGTCAAAGGAGCTAGCATGAAATGATAGATGACACAAGTAATCATAATACTCATGGTGACACCACCCTTGAGTCGCAAAAGACTTGAACTTTGCCAATGGTCACCCTCACGTCGCATCTTCCATAAAAGATAACCCGTAAAAATCATCACCAAGAGGTTGGAAAGGACTGTATAGTAAAGCAACATCCCTAAACCACCACGTTTGGTAATTTCCAGATAGACGCCTGTAAATGCTGCTAAAAACATGAAAGAGCGACTGAAAAAAATTATTTTATTCCAAGCAGTCATGATTAGATCTTTTTAACAAATTCTGATTTTAATTTCATAGCACCAAATCCATCAATCTTACAATCGATGTTGTGGTCACCTTCAACAATACGGATGTTTTTAACACGTGTCCCTTGCTTAAGGTCTTTTGGAGCGCCTTTTACCTTAAGGTCTTTGATCAAGGTTACTGTATCACCGTCAGCCAATTTATTTCCATTAGCATCGATGGCAACAAGGCCGTCTTCAACCTCTGCTTGCTCAGCAGGATTCCATTCATAAGCACACTCTGGACAGACTAGCAAGGCTCCGTCTTCATAGACATATTCTGAATTACATTTTGGGCAATTTGGTAGATTGTTCATTTTATCTCCTTCTATTTTCATGATGGTTTGATTGTCAAATTTTCGTTAACAGAATCTATTATACCTTAAAATTTAAAATTTGACAAATTGCTAAAAAACCGACTCACCACTATCGTGGTAAATCGGTTAGCATTTCAAATTAAAAATGTTTAACTGCTTCTGATTTAATTTTTTCGACAACTTCTAAAATACTTAGTCCAGTCGTGTCTAAATAGATTGCATCCTCAGCCTGTTTAAGAGGCGAAGTTTCACGATGACTATCTTTATAGTCACGCGCAGCAATCTCTTCTTTCAAAGTTTCCAAATCTGTTTCGATTCCCTTTGAAATATTTTCCTTATAACGTCGTTCTGCACGTTCATCCACTGAAGCAACAAGAAAAATCTTCAATTCAGCCTTAGGCAAGACCACTGTACCAATATCTCGACCATCCATGACGATTCCGCCTTGTTGGGCAATTTCTTGCTGAAGGGCTACCAATTTTTCACGAATAGCTGGAATGGCTGCAAAAGCAGATACAGCATTAGTTACTTCATTTTCTCGGATTGGATTTGTCACATCAACGTCCCCAACAAAAACAAGCTGTTCGCCTGTTTCAGCACGACCAAAGCTAATTGGATATTGTTCCAATAATTCAAGAAGTCGAGATGACTCTTCTGGGCTTACCTGATTGTTCAAAGCGATGTAAGTCGCAGCACGATACATGGCACCTGTATCCAAGTAGGTATATCCAAAGTCCTTAGCGATAATCTTAGCTACTGTACTCTTCCCACTGGATGCTGGTCCATCAATGGCAATCTGAATTGTTTTCATTCTAACTCCTATCTTGTCTTAAGGACATCACCAGGATTTGCAAACCAAGTACCTGAAGACATATGACCAGGGTTCAAGGCTTCAAGCTGGGCAATAGAAATGCCTGCTCTAGCTGCAATAGCTGCCTCACCTTCACCTGCAAGGACAGTAATGGTTCCTTCAGCATTTGTATGTTCCTCTGAACTACTTGAAGAAGTAGCTTCTGCTTCAGAACTTGATGCTTCAACTGAACTACTTGATGATGTTGAAGAAACTTCCTCTACCTTAGGCGCAGAAGAATCATGAAAATCTTTCAAGGCTGCCGTACGATCACTTCCACCAGATGACAGGTAGATTAGAATAGCAATCATTCCGACAACGATAACAAAGAAAATACAAGCCAAAATCGTTAAAATACGATTAGCTCCTACTCCTGATTCCTTATTTCCTCTGCTTCTGCGTTCCGAACGACTTTCCTCGATATCGTAAATATCTTCTTGCCATGGTTCCTTTTCCATACCTTACTCCTTGTTTTTTTTCTAATTTCTTATTACAATATAAATATGAAAATCACACTTATACCTGAACGATGCATTGCCTGTGGGCTATGCCAAACCTATTCTGATTTATTTGATTACCATGATAATGGTATTGTGCGTTTCTATGATGATCCTAATCTACTAGAGAGAGACATCCCAGCTAGTGAAGAGCTACTGGAAGCTGTAAAACAGTGTCCCACTCGCGCGCTCATCAAAGATTAATTTGTCATCAGTGGTAATTCAATTTCCAAATCCCACTTCCTCTAGTTTAGCATATTTTTCCAGAAAATTATAGTCTTTTGAAGGACTTATTTTTAGCAAATCTTATCATGACTCACTCTGTTCTTTTATCAGATAGAGGGGTCTTTTTTTCGTTTCCATATAAATTTTACTGATATATTTTCCGAGAATCCCAATCGTCAATAATTGGACACCACCAAGAAATAGAATGACAGCCATCAGAGAAGTCCAACCAGAAGTTGGATTGCCCAGTACGAGAGTACGGACAACTACAAACAATGTCATCACTAAAGCCAGAAAACACGACGAAAGGCCAGCAACAAAAGCTAATATCAAAGGAAAATCTGAAAAATTCACAATCCCTTCAATAGAGTAGAAAAAGAGTTGTCTAAAACTCCAACTTGTCTTACCTGCCTGCCTTTCAACATTAGGGTATTCTAAATAGTGAGTACGGAAACCAACCCAGGCAAAGAGTCCTTTGGAAAAGCGATTGTATTCTGTCAATTCTAACACTGCATCCACAACTGATCTTCTCATCATCCGAAAATCACGAACACCCGATGGAAGAGCTACTGGGCTAATTTTTTGCATAAAACGATAAAAAAGATCGGCGCAGAAACTACGTAAAAAAGGTTCTCCTTCTCGACTGGTTCTGCGTGTTCCAACGCAGTCCAAATCCGGATTCTGATCTAGTAGTTCTTTCATCTCAAGCAAGAGTCTTGGTGGATCCTGAAGGTCTGCATCCATAACTACCACCAAATCTCCTCTAGCTTGTTGTAAACCTGCATATAAGGCTGCTTCCTTCCCAAAATTACGCGAGAAAGAGATATAATGTACTGCAGGATTTTTCTCTCGATAAACCTTTAAAAGATCCAAAGTCTTATCAGTCGAACCATCATCTACAAAAATGTATTCGATTTCTGTTTCCAAATCTGGGATCAGTGCTTCAAGAGTTTGATAAAAAAGAGGAAGTACTTCCTCTTCGTTTAAGCATGGGACTATGATTGAAATCATCATCTTAGTCTTCAAATCCATTTGGATGCTTGCTTTGCCAACGCCATGCGTCTTCACACATCTCTGTAATACCAAGTTCTGCTTCCCATCCTAGCTCTTCCTTAGCCTTTGCTGGATCTGAGTAGCAAGCTGCAATATCACCCGGACGACGTTCAACGATACGGTAAGGAATTGGACGTCCGACTGCTTTTTCCATATTTTGGATAATTTCAAGCACAGAGTAACCTTTTCCTGTACCAAGATTGTATATGTTTAGACCTGAACCTTTTTGAAGCTTCTTAAGGGCTGCAACATGTCCTTTTGCTAGGTCAACAACGTGGATATAGTCACGTACACCTGTTCCATCTTCAGTATCGTAGTCATCTCCGAAGACTTGAACTTGTTCTAACTTACCAACTGCGACTTGTGTTACATACGGCAAAAGGTTATTTGGAATGCCGTTTGGATTTTCTCCTAGGTCACCACTCTCATGCGCCCCAATTGGGTTGAAATAACGAAGTAAAACAACGTTCCACTCTGAATCAGCTTTATAGATATCTGTCAAGATTTCTTCAAGCATCAACTTAGTACGACCATAAGGGTTAGTAGCTGAAAGAGGGAAATCTTCGAGGATTGGAACTGTATGCGGATCTCCATAAACAGTTGCTGAAGAGCTGAAGATGATATTCTTACAGTTAGTCTCTTCCATAACTTTCAATAGACTGACAGTTCCAGCAATATTGTTATCATAGTAGGCAAGTGGGATACGTGTAGATTCCCCTACAGCCTTCAAACCAGCAAAATGGATAACTCCTGTTGGTTCTTCATGTTTGAAAATATCACGAAGTGTATCTGTATCACGAATATCTGCTTCGTAGAAAGGAATTTCTACGCCTGTGATTCTTTCGACTACTTCAAGACTTTTACGACTACTATTGACCAAATTATCCACGACAACTACTTGGTGTCCAGCTTGAACTAGTTCAATGACAGTGTGAGTTCCGATAAAACCTGCTCCACCTGTTACCAAAATCTTTTCTTGCATTTTATTTCCTCAATTCTTGGATTATTTTTTTCATTCTACCATTTTTGATAGGGAAAGTCATTTACTTTCCTAACACTATCGTAAAATCTAAGTAAAAGATTTACTATTGTTTCTTTTTAATGTATCTTTCAGTCGGATAATCTGCTGGATCTAATACACCACTTCTCCCTTGAAGCATTTGAGCTAGATGATAACCGATAATAGGACCAGTCGTTAATCCTGAAGATCCTAGACCACTTGCTGTATAGACTCCTGATAAGTTTGGAACCTGTCCAAAAAATGGAGAGAAATCACTTGTATAAGCACGAATCCCCACACGTTCTCCAGATAAAATTGCCTCAACCAGGGCTGGATAAAATGGACTCGCCGCCTCAGCCATTTGTTGGAGCAAATTTTCATCAACTGTTAGGTCAAATCCCATATCATTTTCATGAGTAGCTCCTAGAGACAACTTCCCACCTGGAAATGGAATCAAATCCCACTCCCCTTCAGGCATAACTACAGGATAGCTTGCCATGTCTTGTTTCACTTGGTAATCTCTAAGTTGACCTTTTTGAGGGCGAACATCCACCTCATAGCCTAAAGGCTCCAAAATGTGTCCAAGCCAAGCTCCTGTGGACAAGATAACTTGGTCAAACTTTTGATTGTCTATTTGATAACCCGATGCTAAGGGTTTTAGACTGACCTCTTGCTTTACGACCTTCACTTGACTGGCTTCCAGTAAACGACTGACTAGGAGTTGTCCGTCTACTCGAGCGCCACCAGAAGCATAGAGTAATCTTTCAAATCCCACTAATCCAGGGAATAAGCTACTTGCAGCAGCTTGGTCCAAAATGGCTAATTCGCCAATTAAGGGAGATTCATCTCTACGTTGCAAGGCTAAGTCATAGAGTTCCTCTAGCTTGGAATCATCTTTTTTGAGAAGTAAGACTCCTGAGCGCTGGTAGAAATCAATCTTTTGACCATTTTTTTCTAAATCAGCTAATAAATCTACATAAAAGTCTGCTCCTAGGCGAGCCATCTTGTACCAAGCTTTATTACGTCGTTTAGAGAACCAAGGACTGATGATTCCTGCCGCTGCCTTGGTAGCTTGTCCGTACCCATGATCAAAGACAGTTACTTCGACATCTGCTTCCTTAGAGAGATAGTAGGCAGCTGTTGCCCCTACAATTCCTGCTCCTACAATGGCAACTTTTTTCATTGTCTTTACCTTCTAACTAGATATGATGGAATGGATTGGTAGAAGCCTGACTTGCGACTACTTCTAGCGACCAAGCATTCTCTTCCTTCCATTCGTTCAAGAGCGCTGCAATTCTTTCCACAAAAAGCACTTCGATATAGTGTCCTGGATCCAAAGCTAATAAACCATCTGACAGCATATCTTGGGCAGTATGATAATAAATATCACCAGTGATATAAAGATCTGCTCCTTTTGCTAAAGCATCAGAATAGAAAGATTGCCCACTGCCACCACAGATAGCCACTCTTGAGATTGTCTTTTGCAAATCCTTCTCTTGATAATACACCATACGAAGGCTATCTAGACCAAAGACTTCCTTAACATGGTCAGCAAATTCCTTAAATTTTTGAGGTCTAATCGTTCCAATACGGCCAATCCCACGTTCAGGACCTGTTTCTTGTATATAGGTTGTATCTTTAATATCTAACAGTTGGCAGAACCAGTCATTGAGACTATTTTCAACAATATCAATATTAGTATGACTGACGTAGACAGCGATATCGTGCTTGATGAGATTGATATAAATCTGATTTTGAGGACGACTAGCTACCAAGTCCTTGATTGGACGAAAGATAGGGGCGTGCTTAACGATAATCAGATCAACACCCTTGTCAATAGCTTCAGCGACTGTCTCTTCACGGATATCAAGAGCAACCATGACCTTTTGAATTTCCTTGTCTAGGGTGCCAATTTGCAGACCACGACTATCCCCTTCCATAGAAAATTCTTGTGGGCAATAGGCTTCATAACGCTTAATCACTTCACTTGCTTTCATGGTGCACCTCCTTAATGGCTTGAATTTTTTCTGCTAGAACTTGACGTTCTTCTTGATTTTTTTCTGGAATTTGACTAAGGGCAAACTCAAGCTTAGCAACTTCTTTTTGCCATTTTTGGACGAAGACTGGACTGACTTCTTTGGACAAGAATGGACCAAAGCGGACATCAGTTGCTGATAGATTCATTTTACCAGCTTCTGCAACTATGATCTCGTAGAATTTCCCAGCTTCTTCTAGAATACTTTCTGCTATGATTTGAAAACCATGTTCTTGTAACCAAGAACGCAACTCGTCTTCTCGATTATTGGGTTGAAGAATCAAACGCTCAACAGTAGCAAGTTTGTCTAATCCGTCTTCCAAAATCGTAGCAATCAAACGGCCACCCATTCCAGCAATAGTGATGACAGATACCAGATCACTTTCTTCAAATGCTGCTAAACCATTGGCTAAACGAACCTGAATTTTCTCAGTTAAACCATGACTTTTAACATTTGTAACTGCAGATTGATAGGGACCTTCTACAACCTCTCCTGCAATGGCACGATCGATGTGACCTTTTTCAACCAATTCAATGGGTAGATAAGCATGATCACTCCCGACGTCCAGTAAAACGGCTCCTTGAGGTACAAAAGAAGCTACCATTTCTAATCTCTTCGAAATCATTTTCTCTCACTTTCCAAAAGTCTATTTCTCTTTATTATACCATATTTTGTCTAGCAATCCTGTACCTAAAAAAGACCGCAATCATGGATTGCAGCCTTTCTTTATCTTCTAGCTTGATAACGACTTGTCAGGATGAAAATCACAGTAAAGATGAGCATCATGATGCCATAGACAGGTAATGTTTGTCCTGTCAGTGTTGAAATTTCAAGTAGTTTTTGGATTCTTGGGAATAGAGCCGTTCCAAGGAAGCCACCAACTGACCAAATAATCAAGAGGACACGCCATAGACTAAATGGCAAGCAAGCTCTAACTACAGACATGAAACCAATCGACGCTAGTAGATAATACAGAAGAGTCGAAATTTCAATGGCTGACCAGCCTTGACTGGTTCCAAAAATTTTAACAAAGAGAACACTAAAGACTACCATCAAGGCACTTGGTAGTGCACGGAGCATGGATTTTCTGAGGAAGTTTTGTTCGACTGGTTTAATATTTCGCTCAAAGGTCAATACGAACGGTGGGAATCCTTCCACAAACTGGTCAATCATGGTAATCTGAATCGGAATGAATGGGAAAATTAAAATCCATTCAGTACGTCCCAACAAAGCACTTGCAATACAGATGACTGCAAGCAGGAAGGAATAGATGGTCTTAATCAAGAAAATCGGAGCAATGTGGGCAATGTTATTGACCACACGACGACCTTCAAAGAGAATCTCAGGAACATCATTAAAGTCTGAGTTCAAGAGGACCAGATTTGCAATCTGACGAGTCGCTGGATCTCCTTCAGCCATCACGATGGAACAGTCTGCCTCGCGGAGAGCAAGGATATCATTGACACCATCTCCTGTCATTGCAGTCGTATGACCTGCTTTTTTCAACGTTTGGATGATCAGTTTCTTTTGATGAGGAGAGACACGTCCGAAAATCGCTGTCTCCTCAGCCATAGCAACCAACTCTTCATCAGTAATTTTCGAGCAATCTACGTAGCTGTGGTAGTCTGCAAAACCAGCTTTTTGAGCAATACTTGAAACGGTAACTGGATTATCACCAGAAATAATTTTCAAGCCCACTTCCTGAGAACGAAGATAGTCTAGAGTTTCAGCCGCCCCTTCTCGGATTGGATCTAGAATTTCAAGAAAAGCCAAGGCTTGAATATCAGATGGCTTTTGTGGCTTGTGGTGATCAAGTTTTTCTTGACTGAGGGCCAGAACTAAGACACGAGATCCTCGTTCAAGAGCTTCTCTAGCCTCAGGAACTTCAGCATTCAACAACATCTCAGGTGCACCTAGGAAAACAGTTCCGAGACCTTCCAACTCCATTGCTCCCCATTTACGATCGCTTGAAAATGGAAGACTAGAAATCATCGGATAAGCTACTTGACCTTGAAAACGTTGACGGATAGCTTGAGCTGTAGGATTTTTATCCTCGCTGTTTGCCATATAGCTGGTTAGTATGTCGGCAATAGCATCCTTGTCATAAGCCTGGGTCAGAGGAAGAACAGTCTCAACCTGCATCTTCCCTTGGGTGATGGTACCTGTCTTATCCAAGCAGAGCATATCCACGCGCGCTAGGGTTTCAACAGAGTACATCTCCTGCACCAAGACCTTTTTCAAACCAAGCTTGATAACAGCGGTTAAAAGAGAGGTAATGGTCAAGAGGGCAATCCCCTTAGGCAACATTCCCAAAAGAGCTGTAGAGGAATTCACTACAGAAGACTTCAGTGGTAAACCTTTCAAGACCAAAGCTTCAAGCAAGAGGGCAATTCCAAATGGAATGATGATTTTCCCAGTAAAGCCTGCAAGCTGGTCTAGCGATTTCATGATGCGTGAGTTGATCGGTTTAACTGTCTTAGCTTCAAGCATGAGTTTGGCTGCATAGTTATCTGCCCCTACATGATGAACTTGAGCAAAGACAGAACCACTGGCAAGAAAACTACCTGACAACATTAAGTCTTCTACTTCTTTTTGCACCAAGTCGCTCTCGCCCGTTAACATGGCTTCATTGACTTCTGCAAAGCCTTCTAATACAATCGCATCACTTGGAATTTGATCCCCTGCAGACAAGCGAATCACATCATCCAAAACAAGCTCTTCTGGATCCAAAGCAATCTCTTGTCCATCACGGATAGTCGTAATCTTTTCTTTATTCAAGAGATTGAGTTTATCAACCATATGTTTGGCACGTAGCTCGGTTACAATTCCTGAAAAAGCATTAAAACAGATAACTGCAAAGAAAACCAAGTTGCTCCAGGCTTGAACAAAAGCGAGCGCTAAAGCAATAGCAAAGTTTAAAGCATTAAAGAGAGTAAAAACATTTCGTTTTACAATCTGCCAAGTACTGGTACTAGCTGATGCTTTGAAATCATTGACCTGTCCCTGTTTCTGACGTTCATTAACTTCTGATTGGCTTAAGCCTATAATTTTATTTTTATCCATAAATTCTATCATATCATTTTTTTAAAAATAATTCTAATTTCATATGAAGAGCAATTCCGCCTAAACAAAAAAACATTTGCTTGTCCTAGTATGATAAGGTATAATAAAAGAAAGAAAATTGAAGGAGACACCATGTTTTATACTTATCTTCGTGGGCTGGTTATGTTGATTCTTTGGTCTATCAACGGTAATGCTCACTATCATAATACTGATAAAATTCCGAGTCAAGATGAAAACTATATCCTAGTTGCTCCCCATCGTACTTGGTGGGATCCTGTCTACATGGCATTTGCGACCAAACCAAAGCAATTTGTCTTTATGGCTAAAAAGGAACTTTTCTCTAATCGAATCTTTGGTTGGTGGATTCGAATGTGTGGTGCCTTTCCTATTGACCGGGAAAATCCTAGCGCTTCTGCCATTAAGTATCCTATCAATGTTCTTAAAAAGAGCGACCGATCTCTCATCATGTTTCCAAGTGGTAGTCGTCATTCTAACGATGTCAAAGGTGGCGTAGCTCTGATTGCTAAAATGGCCAAGGTTCGCATCATGCCAGTTACTTACACTGGCCCAATGACCTTAAAAGGACTCATCAGTCGCGAACGTGTCGATATGAACTTCGGAAATCCTATCGATATCTCAGACATTAAGAAAATGAATGATGAAGGAATTGAGATGGTTGCTGAACGTATCCAATTAGAATTCCAACGTCTAGATGAGGAAACGAAACAATGGCACAATAACAAAAAACCAAATCCTTTGTGGTGGTTTATTCGCATACCAGCACTGATTCTTGCTGTCTTAGTTGCGATTGTTACCATCATCTTTAGCTTTATTGCAAGTTTTATCTGGAATCCAGAAAAAAAACAAAATCAATTAGGTTAGAATAAAATGGCTGAGGGATATTCTCTTAAGCCATTTTAGTTTGACTGACAGCTGATTACTTTTAAATAAAACATTTTATTGACAAAGATTTGATTCTATAGTATACTTTTTAAGTAAGCTGATTTAGCTCAGTAGGCAGAGCGCATCCATGGTAAGGATGAGGTCGCCGGTTCGATCCCGGCAATTAGCATTGTTCATCAGTTCCTTGGTATAGGAACTTTTTTTATTGACATTTTATTGTCCTTATAGTAAAATAAAACTTGCGATGAGTCGATATGTAGCGAGAGCTACTATTGAGCAAAGGAGGTCATAACGCAGGAGCGGACCTTGAGAAATTGTGTGAACCGGTTTCTCACATGGAGATGCCTCTCAGGCTTTCTGGTTTTTCCAGAGAGCTTTTTTTTATTTTCCTAAACACTATTAAATACTATCTTTTAGCAATCCTTTCTGTCCAAATAGCAATAAGCTCAAGCAACAATCAAACACTTATAGACTTATTATCCAAAAAATCCTAGCTAGGTTTAGTCATAAAGATACAAAGATGAGCAATGAAATCTCTAATTACAGCAAAAGGTATAAGGGAAGCTGTTTTATATACCTTAGTATTGAAAGGAAAATGATATATTTTGCCCCTCGTCACAAAAAAAGACCTATCACACAAGCTAGAAAGCTTGATATGATAGGCTTTTTAATATTAGATTAACGTACAGTGCGGATACGCATTGTGTTAGTACGAACTGCTTCACCAAGTGGCACACCTGCAACGATAACGATATCGTCACCAGATTGTACAAGACCTGCTTCAACTGCTTTACGTTCAGCAATTTCAAACATGTCATCAGTTGATGATGGAGCTTCTGTCAACATTGGGATAACACCCCAGTTCAACATCAATCCACGTTCTGTCAATTCGTCAAATGTCAATGCCAAGATATCAGCATTTGGACGATATTTAGAGATCAAACGTGCTGTGTGACCAGTCTTAGTAAGAGTTACAACCAATTTGATGTCCATTGAGTTTGTAGCGTCTTTAACTGCTGAAGCCATAACTTCTGTCTTAGAGTTACGTTCAAATGAATCTGAATTCAAACGTCCGTATTCGTTAAGAAGCGTTTGAGCGTTCTTATCGATAGTTGCCATTGTACGAACAGACTCAAGTGGGTATTTACCATTTGCTGACTCACCTGAAAGCATTGTAGCATCAGTTCCGTCGATAACAGCGTTGAATACGTCTGATACTTCTGAACGAGTTGCACGTGGTTTTTCAGTCATTGTTTCAAGCATGTTTGTTGCAGTGATAACAACTTTACCAGCAGCATTCACTTTAGTGATGATCATTTTTTGGTAAACTGGAACCATTTCAAATGGTACTTCGATACCCATGTCACCACGAGCGATCATGATACCGTCAGCAGCTTCAATGATTTCGTCCAAGTTATCGATACCTTGTTGGTTTTCGATTTTAGCGAACAATTGAACGTGACCGTTACCAGTTTCTTCACAGATTGCACGAACTTCGTTAACGTCTTTTGCAGTACGTACGAATGAGATCGCGATGAAGTTGATACCTTGTTCAAGACCGAAGCGGATATCAGCGTTATCACGTTCAGCAAGAGCTGGGAAAGGAATTTTAGTGTTAGGGATGTTTACACCTTTTTGTTTAGCGATAACACCGTCGTTTTCAACTTCAACGACAAATTCACGAGTTGCATCGTCTTTTTCTACAACACGAAGACCAAGTTTACCATCGTCAACCAATACTTGGCGACCAACTTCAACGTCATCATAGATGTCAAGAGCTCCAGCAACGTTCAAAGCAATCACTTCACGAGTTGATTTGATACCTTGTTTAGTTGCAACACGGATTTTTTCACCAGTTTTGTATGAGTACTCTTTAGCTTCACCTTCAAACAATTCAGTACGGATTTCTGGTCCTTTAGTGTCAAGAAGGAAACCAACTTTTTTACCTGCAAGTTTTTCTGCAAGTTTAACAGTTGCCATACGGTCACCTTGTTCTTGGTGGTCACCGTGTGAGAAGTTGAAACGGAAAGTGTTAGCTCCTGCTTCAATCAATTGAGCAATGTTTTTAGCTGAAGCTTCAACGTCAAGTTTTTCACCCCAATATCCGTCTTCACCGAATTTTTTACCACCACGGATTTCTACCGCAGGACCCAAAGTTGCAACGATTTTTACACGTTTGTTCATGATTTTTGTGACTCCTTTATATAATTTGACCTTTTATGGTCATTTTACCAGTTTAGTTAAAGTTGATTATGACAAGCTCTTGTTCAAAGCAGAAAGTTCAAGGTCAGCTTTATGAGGATTGTTAACAACAATCTTACCATCAGCTGTTAGGCTAAACAAAGCTCCTTCTTCTGCAGTTCCAAGAATTGGATTTTCAACCATTTTCTCGTTACGGATACCAACAGCGACACCACCGATTCCTTGTTTAAGAAGTTTAACAGCGTGTGCTCCCATACGTGACGCCAATACACGGTCACGAGCAGTTGGAGATCCACCACGTTGGATATGACCAAGTTCAGTTACACGAAGGTCGCTTGTATCTCCAGCTTCTTTTAGTTTTTGACCAAATTCAGCCGCTGACATAACACCTTCTGCCAAAACGATAATGTTGTGTTTCTTACCGTGTTCATATCCAGCTTTGATACTTGCTACGATGTCTTCCATCTTGAAGCCTTCTTCAGGGATGATGATTTCGTCAGCACCAGTTGCGATACCTGCCCAAAGAGCGATATCTCCAGCATTACGTCCCATAACCTCAACTACGAAAGTACGACGGTGACTTGATGAGGTATCACGAATCTTATCGATGGCATCCATTGCAGTTGTAACTGCAGTATCAAATCCGATTGTGAAATCAGTACCTACGATATCGTTATCGATTGTTCCTGGAAGTCCGATAGCAGGGAATCCATGCTCAGTCAAGCGCATAGCTCCGTGATAAGAACCGTCACCACCGATAACCACGACACCTTCGATACCGTGTTTTTTCAACTGCTCAATCCCTTTAAGTTGACCTTCGAGTTTTGCAAACTCAGGATAACGAGCAGAGTGAAGGAAAGTACCACCACGTGAAATGATGTCTCCCACTGAAGCAGCATCAAGTGGATAAATTTCGCCGGCAACCATACCTGCGTATCCATCATAGATACCAAAAACTTCCATCCCTTCTGAGATTGCTTGACGAACTACTGCACGGATGGCAGCATTCATACCAGGGGCGTCTCCACCACTAGTCAAAACAGCAATACGTTTCATTTGGTTTTGCTCCTTTTTCTTTTAACATTCTAACTGATTATACCATAATTAAAGTTAAAATTCTTTTATTTTCATTGATTTTTAACGATAAATCGTTTTCATAGTTATTTGACTCAAAGATTCCTGCAAACTAACATCTTTTGCAACAAAATAACCCGGCAACAGAACATTTTTTTGTTCATTTTCGTAGCGAATGATGACAGGAATTTGTCCCTTGTATTGTTCTAAAATATGATAAATTTCAGAATCATGTTCATGATCAGCTGCCTGTATCCAAAATCGTTCACTCACTGCTTCTTTTAAATTATTTAATACTAATTGAAGGCGACCATCTCTTGCCTGTACTTTTCCATTAAGGTAGTAAAATCTTCCTTCATGTAAGAGATTGTTAAATTGGCGATACTGGTCAGAAAAAACAGTAACTTCCAAATTTGATTTGCTATCACTAACTTTCAGAAAAGCCATGTTTTCACCTTTTTTAGTACGAATGACACGAATGGATTCTACCTCAACGAGTACTGTAGCTGTCTGTCTTTCAGATAGTTCAGACAAACTCACAATTGGATAGAGGGGATTCTTTGCTAAAACCAGTAAGGGATGCGGACTGATACCAACTCCAAGCCACTCCTGTTCCTTACGAAACTTCTCGACTTGCGTAAAATCCTCACTCTCAAGCCAATTGTAGCTATTATCTGCAAACAAACTACCCAATTCTTCCACAAAAATGAACAAAGTAGGTAAGTTGGATAAGATTTTTTGACGATTTTTTTCAAAACTATCGAATAAACCAATCTCGACTAGGGGAGTTAAAAGACTCAACTTCTGATAATTTTTAGGCAAGCGAGTGACAAAATCTTCGACACTACTAAAAGGACGATTCTCTAAAATCCAATAGGCAAAATCTCGAGGCATCCCCTTGATACTCTTAAGTCCCAAGTAGATAGTCTTGTCTGTCAATTTATCCAGATACGGAATTGTATTGATAGAAAGTGGTGTCAGTTCAAAGTCCATTTCAAGGGCATCGAGAATATAATCTCCACTGGCATAGTTGAGCATAACTTGATAAAAGATTTCTGGGTAATGTGTTTTAAAGTAAGCAAGCTGGAAGGCTAAAGCCGCATAAGCATAAGCATGCGATCGGTTGAAACCATAACCAGCAAATTTTTCCATGACAGCAAAAACCTGCTGAGCCTGTTCTTTTCCATGACCTTTTTCGAGTGCTCCTTGGATGAAACTTTCCTCCATTCGGTGCATCTCAGCTGCGTTCTTTTTCCCCATGGCACGACGTAAAATGTCGGCCTTCCCAAGGCTAAAACCAGCATATCGCTGAGCTACTTGCATCACCTGTTCTTGGTAAAGCATAATGCCATATGTTGGAGCCAGAATATCTTCCAAAACTGGGTCCAGAACTGTTACCTTTTCTTTACCATGTTTTCGAGCCACAAAGTTATCAATATAGTCGCTCGCACCTGGTCGGTTTAAAGAAGTTGTTGCTACTACTTCTTCAAAGTTTTGTGGCTTCACTCGTTTCAATAAACGGATAGCTCCAGGTTGTTCAAATTGAAAAATCCCCTTGGTCTTTCCAGCTGCAAAGAGGGCTAAAGTTTCCCTATCCTCAAGGTCAATATCCTCAATCCTTAGCTGAATTCCTTGAGTTTCAAATAAGAGCTCCTGCATTTTTTGAGCGAAAGTTAGGTTTCTTAAGCCCAAGAAATCCATCTTGAGCAAGCCATTTCCCTCGACTCCATGAGCATCATACTGGGTAATGAGCATATCCTCACCATACTTAAGAGGAATATAGTCCGTCAGATTTTTATCACTAATCACGACACCAGCAGCATGGATGGAAGTCTGTCGAGGATAGCCTTCTATCTTTTTGGCAATTTCAAAAGCCTTTTGGTACTCAATCTTACTTTGAATCAGTTGTCTAAATCCTAGATTGCCTTCATAGGCGCTTGTCAAGGTATCTTTGAAACCAATTTTCTTGGTTATGGATGTCAACTCGTACTCGGGAACACCATACCGTTTAAAAACATCTCGGATAGCCTGTTTGGCACCAAAAGTCGAGTAGGTGACTATCTGAGCAGCGTGAATACTACCATAACGGTCACGAACATAGCGTATAAATTCAGGACGATAGATATCGGGAATATCGATATCGATATCAGGCATGGTATAGCGTTCACGATTTAAAAAGCGCTCAAAGATAAGATTCTTAGCTACAGGATCAATACCAGTAATATTTAAGGCATAGGCCACTAGACTTCCAACTGCAGACCCACGTCCCATTCCCATATAATATCCCTGAGAACGACCAAAACGTAAGAGATCCCAGACAACCAAGAAATAGTCATCGAATCCCATGTCATGAATCACAGATAGTTCTTCTTCCAAACGAGCCTGATAAACTGAATCGAGTAAGCCTTTCTGTTCCAAGCCCTTAATAGCTCTTTCGCGCAACTCTTCAACAGCAGGACGCTCTGGATTGAAACGTGGAAGCTTGAGACTACTATCAATCTCATAAGTAGTTGCTCCAATCAGTTCAGAAAGATTTTCTAAGGCTTGCGGAAACTTTTCTTGAAATACTTGCTCTAAGCGATAAGCAGGTAAAAACAAGCCTTGTTGCGATTGAACATCTACCTCTCGCAAGATCACATTTTCCTTAATCGCCTTGAGCATTTGAAGCGTTTCTAAATTCTCAGATTCGAAGGAATTAACACGATAAAGTGGGAGAATGGAGTGAGAAAAATTCGACTGAGGTGTATCTGGATACACTCCGATATAATAGTCATGCCCTAAGTCCAAGGAATCAATTGCAGAATAATAGGGAACAATAACACAAACATCTTCTAGATAGGGAGAAAAATCAGTCCATTCCTTTTTACCTGTCATTTTTAGAGTCGAAAGCTTCATGAGATTTCGATAGCCATGATTTGACAAGGCTAAAAATCGAAGGTTGACGAGTTCCTCCTTATGATGAACGGTCACCTCAAGACCTAATACAGGCTGAATCTCCTGCTTTTGGCACTCTTTGATAAAATAATAAGCTCCATATAGATTGTCAACATCCATGATTCCAAGTGCTGAGTAGCCGTATGCTTTTCCTTGATCAACATACTTCCGAATGGAAATCATACTCTCCATGAAACTATAAACCGTTTTTGTATCAAGTTGTGCAATCACTCGCTATCACCTCCCTTTTTCTCCTTATATTATACCATTTTAAAAAATAGAAAAACAATTTCTTTCTTCCCTTGAAGAAAAAAGAACCACAGTTGAATTAACCGTGATTCCCACTTATCAATCTATTTCCAAGATAGGATTTGTAGTTGTTAAGTGGCTGATCTTACCACTGACACCGAAATATTTACCAATTTTAGTATGTAGTTCTAGCATTGCTTCCCGAGCTCGTGATGCCTGCTCTTCATTGATAGCTTCAATGACTAAAATAGCATCTTTGGTTTCTTGCGTTAACATGGTTCTTTGGGCTTCACGCCAGTTTAAACAGCGACAAACCGCACCGTGGCCATCAAAATAAATCATTTCATCAGCTAATGCAGAAGCCTCACTTTCAGACCCTAGTGGAAGAAGGATTCATTCCCTTGAGCTCTTCCTTGACTCACACGCTTTAATAAACCTTGAATAGAAGAACGAGCACATTTTTTGGTTTTGAATTTTGTGAATGCCTGACGCCATTCTTTTTCTTTCATTCTGCTACAAATTAAAAAAACGAGTAGCATACAAGCTACTCGATAGGAACTATAATGAATTCTCACGAATTACTTCTACCTTGTATCCATCTGGATCTTTGATAAAGTAATAGTTTGGTTGAGTCCCTGGAAGTCCATTAGGTGCTGTCACTTCATAGCCTTTGTCGCTATGTTCTTTATGAAGAGCCTCAAGATCAGGTGTGCTTAAGGCGATGTGAGCAAAACCGTCACCGACAACATAAGGTCCGTGATCATAGTTGTAAGTCAACTCTAACTCATAATCATCACCTTCAAGTCCAAGATAAACAATCGTAAAAGCGTAGTCTGGAAAGTCTCTACGACGCAATTCCTTAAAACCAAAAGCATCTTGATAAAAAGCGATTGATTTTTCAAGATTTTCTACTCGCAAGCATGTGTGTAGCATTTTTGAAGCCATTTTTTTCTCCTTTGTTTAAAAAAGACTGGGACAAACTTGCACCAGTCTTATGAATAATTATTTACCAAGTTTTGCTTTAGCTGCATCTGCAAGAGCTGTGAAAGCTGCTGCATCGTTAACAGCCAAGTCAGCAAGCATTTTACGGTTAACTTCGATCTCAGCCAATTTCAAACCATGCATCAATTGTGAGTATGAAAGTCCGTTCAAACGAGCTGCCGCATTGATACGTGTGATCCACAATTTACGGAAGTCACGTTTCTTTTGACGACGGTCACGGTATGCATAGTAGTAAGAGTTCATTACTTGTTCTTTTGCAGTACGGAACAAGATGTGTTTAGCTCCATAGTAACCTTTTGCTAATTTAAGAATACGTTTACGACGTTTGCGTGATACAACGCCACCTTTAACACGTGCCATGTTTTATTTCCTCCAAATATTTCCTAGAATTGTTTACTTACAAATACGCGATTATTTCAAGCGAGTAAGCATTGCTTTGATACGTTTGAAATCTCCTGAATGCACCATAGATGCTTTACGAAGATGACGACGTTGTTTTTTAGTTTTTCCGTGGAAACGGTGAGATGTGTAAGCACGGAAACGTTTAAGTCCACCAGAACCTGTACGTTTGAAACGTTTAGCTGATGCGCGGTGTGTTTTTTGTTTTGGCATGATTTTTTCTCCTTTATTTAACTTTCTGACAATTATTTTTTGTCAGTTGCTGGCGCCAATTGCATGAACATTTGGCGTCCATCCATTTTAGCACGTTGTTCAATGATAGCAATATCTTGAGTTGCTTCAGCGAACTCGGCTAAAACTTTTGCACCAATCTCTTTATGGGTGATCATACGCCCCTTAAAGCGAATGGATACCTTCACTTTGTTTCCTTTTTCAAGGAACTTGCGAGCATTGCGAAGTTTAGTTTCGAAATCACCCTTGTCGATAACTGGGCTCAAACGAACTTCTTTCACGGTCACAACGCTTTGTTTTTTGCGTTGCTCTTTTTGTTTCTTCTGGTACTCAAATTTGAACTTACCGTAGTCCATAATTTTCGCAACAGGAGGTTTAGCTTGAGGTTGAATGAGAACCAAGTCCACATTAGCTTCGTCCGCAAGTGCTTGCGCTTCGCTTAGTGGTTTGATACCCAATTGCTCACCTTCAAGACCGATTAAGCGAACTTCGCGTACACGAATTTCATCATTGATGAATAAGTCTTGCTTTGCTATGGTTTTCACCTCTTTTTTTAATTTAGAGAAAAACAAGAGCGGACTTGCTAACGCAAACCCGCACTACATGATTGTATTTCATTTCTGAAATTTGATCCGTAGGGGCCAGACAACGTTAGTCGCAAGGCGAGAAGTTCTCACTTCTGCTTTTCTCAACTTTTATATGATATCAAGTTTTCCCCTACTTGTCAAGATTAAAACTATCTTTTTTTAATTTTTTTAAATATTTGCCTACTGTGAACTTACTGGTTACGAGAATAGTAAATCTCATGTGGCTTCAAACGAGTGTTGAGTAGATCTGATACAGTCACAAAACTATATCCTTGTTCCTGTAGATACTCAATTACTTTTGGTAGTGAATTAACAGATGTTTGATGGATATCATGCATCAAAATGATAGATCCATTGCTTACCTGACGCTGAATTTCTGTCAAAATCGCTGCTTCATTTTTACTCTTCCAATCCAAACTATCCACATCCCACATGATAAAGCTTAAATCAAGGCTATTGCGAATATCATCTGAGATTGCACCGTATGGTGGACGCATCAATTTAGAGCTTTTGCCAAGAACTTTTGTAATAGCATCTTCGGTATCTGTAAGCTGTTTCTTAGCGTCTTCCAATGACAGTTTTGTTAAAACCGGGTGATTCCAACTATGGTTTCCAACTTCATGACCTTCAGACTGCATACGTTTAAGAATCGACTCATTGCCTGCAATATTTTTTCCTTGTACAAAGAAGGTTGCTTTGATCTTGTACTTGGCTAGAATATCTAAAGCTTGTGGAGTTGTATTTCCATCCGGTCCATCATCAAAGGTAAGAGCTACTACTTTTTTATTTTTCTCAGCCTGAGCCTTCTTATAAAGTTCTGCATCCTTTTCAGTTAGATAGGACGATTGGATAACATCAAAGAAGTCTGAAATAGGCAAAGCTATTTCTTCTACATTATTGGTTGCTTTGATTGGATAAAGAACCAATTGACTATCTTTGTAAGCAAACTTCCAAGATGATAAATCGCTAGCTGAAAAATCGGCTATTACTTGATCTACAAGTGTTTGCTCAATCTTTTTATCTTGGAGCGTTGACTTGATATCCTCAAGAAACTTCTCTTTAGCTTTGCTAGCATCTGTAAAGAGCTGATCTAAAGTAAACAGGGTCCCATCTTCCTTAAGATAAAGCTGATCTAATGAGATATTTTCTAATTCCACAACAGTAGAATCACTCAGGTCATAGGCCTGTTTTTTTACAAGATGGCTCTCCACACCTTTGATGGAAGAAGAATCTTTTTCAGGGTAGTAAAAAATCAAATGTTCTTTATCTTCTACCTTATCCGTAATATCTTTTACAATGATATCCTGAACAGAGGTAATCACCTTGTCCCCCGTCATAGGATAGTAAGTGATGATTTCTGCCTGCCCCTTACGAAAATGATCTTTCTGACTTCCTTGTGAATAGGAATCATCTTTTTCTTTTTTCAGTGCTTCAATTTTTTGTTCAAAAGCTTGCTTGGTCAAGACTTTATAAGCAATACCAGCACCTAATGTTAAGATTGTGAAGAATAGAAGCCCCACAATAATCCACAAATTTCTTCTCTTCTTGTCGTTTTCTTTTCGGTTTGTTCTTTTTTTTGTCATAGTTTTATCATATCAAATCAGGCCTATAATTTCAATGATAAATAGGAAAATGTCCATTTTTTCAAAAAAGATAGGTAAAAGAAAGAGGTTGGGACAATATCCCTACCTCATTTTTTATTAGCAATCAAACTTTGACGCGGTAGCTGATTGGACTTTTTGTTGATCTTTTAGACTCCAAAAACTCCTAATCATCTTCGCGGGGCTGGGCCTACGAAATCAAGACTTTGTCTATCGATTTCTGTCCCACCGCCTTTTCTTAATTAAAATCGAATGATTTCTCTTGTTTTTTCATATGAGGAAACAAAGCGATTTGTTACCCCTGGTTCAGCAACTTCCAAAGCTTGGGAAATCTTTTCGAAAGATGCTTGATAATCAAAGGCATTTTCAAAGATTTCTAAAGATTCATGGAAGGCTTGTTGAATCCCTTCATCAAATGATCTGTAGCGGTTAGAATATTGAAGCAATTGCTCTGTCAAGGTTGCATATTGCACAATGCTGTAAGTTTCTGTTTCCAAAACTTCCATATCATGTGATGCGATTTCTAGGATACGATTAACAGACTCAATGTTGACTTGTGACTGTTCCAACTCTGCCATCAAATCCTCAGTACTATGGCTAGCAGCAAAGAACAATTTCAAGAAGTTCTGTGGGATTCCTGGAAGATTTCTCTTCTCCATGTAGCGCTTAATCGTGTGGAGGCGGTTGACGTAAACATTTGCCTTTTGACGAGCATTAACATCATCTTTTTCAATCTGTACTAAACGTTCGCTCACTGAAACTTGATCATCTTCAATTTCTTTTAATGTAGCTTGAACATTTTCTAAACGTTCTTCCAAAACAGAGTAAGCTTCTGAATATTCCTCTTGTTCTGAAGTCAAATCGCTAACTGTAAGTTCTAGGGAATCCAAATCCACTTGAAGACGACGAACATGATTTACATCACTCTCAGCCATCAAGTAGGTCTTGCTCAAACGCTCGATATCTTTCACCAAGACTTGATTATTGTCTTTTAAGTGGTCAAGGTAGGTTGGAAGTGTTGACAACAAGTTTTCAACAACTTTTTGAGAAGCAATCTCTCGTGTGAAAATATTATAGAGAGCATTGATTTCTTCTTGAATCTGATTATTTTCATATTCAGCATTGTCCAATTCCAATTTTTTAATATTTTCTTGGTTATTTTTCAAGGCTTCATACAACAACTGCAAACGTGATTCAATGTCAGTTTCTACAAAGTGATAGTTGGCATCAAGCAACTTACGATAGCCAGCCTCTAGATCTTCAAGTTGATCAGGGAGTTCAGTAGTTAGTTTAGTAACAATTGCCGGAATTCTCTCTACGATATGTGTCAAAGCGAGAATATGGTTTTCCGCATTATCCAAAATTCCTGCTGCTTCAACTGGATCTCCTGAAGAGTTTAGAGTCACAAATTGAGAAAATTCTGATTGGATGTTCTCAATTTGTTTTTCAATTTCAAGGAGTGCTTGACCATATTTCTCAGAATCTTCCACGACCGATTTCTGTAGGCTTTCAAATAAATCTAAAGCATGCAAGACACGACCACTATTTTTGGATTCTTGTTTTTCTAGATCTGCCAAAGCATTTCGAATGGAAGCAATATCTTCTTCGATAAGGGTAATCTGGCTTTCGATTTGATCAATTTTGTGTTGAGCTTTCAAGAAACGGAATGAATTATTGTACCCTTCTGCTTCAAACAGATTATTCTCAATATCTGCAAATGAGTTGAGTGATAGGTCTACCCATTTTTGATTCCACTCTCTAAATGCAATCTGACTTTGACCAATCAGATGCATATTCTTAACAGCTTCTACTTCATCGTTAACTGGAAGGTTATACAACTCTTCCTTTCTTTCTTCTAATACTGCGAGCCTCTTTTCATTGCGTTTGCGTAACAAAACTGCCACAACATATGCAATAATCAGAAGAGCCGCGATTGCAATCATAGTAATAATCAACAGATTATCAGACATATCAAACTCCTTTTTATACATGAAACAATTGTAATGATTATATCATATTTTTCAAACCATGGGAACTATTTCCCAATTTTTTTAAACGTCAAGCGTACTGTAGACAGCATTTTCTTCGATAAATTCTCGACGTGGTTCTACGCGGTCACCCATGAGCATATCAAAGATTTTATCTGCTTCTGCAGCATCATCAACTGATACACGCGCCATGAGACGATGTTCTGGGTTCATGGTTGTTTCCCAAAGTTGATGGTCATCCATCTCTCCAAGACCTTTATAACGCTGAATAGTTGGTTTTGAACGTCCTTCACTATAGCGAGCTAAGGCTTCCTGTAGACGGATTTCTTGATCTGCTCCAGGTTGGATGTATTCTTTAATTTCACTGCCGACCTTAACACCGTAAATTGGTGGTTGAGCGATATAAACATAACCTGCTTCTAAAACGGGTTTCATATAACGATAAATCAAGGTTAACAAGAGGGTACGGATGTGAGCTCCATCGACATCGGCATCCGTCATGATAACGAGTTTTTGGTAACGGGCCTTGCTAACATCAAATTCAGCACCAAAGCCTGTTCCCATAGCTGTGAAAAGGCTACGAATTTCTTCATTGGCAAGGATTTTATCCATGCTGGCCTTTTCAACGTTGAGGATTTTACCGCGAATTGGTAAAATCGCTTGGAATTCACGGTCACGACCAGACTTTGCAGAACCTCCCGCTGAATCTCCTTCGACGATGAAAAGTTCAGTCTCAGCTGGATTGTTTGAAGAACAGTCTGCTAATTTCCCTGGAAGATTTGAAATCTCTAGACCAGATTTCTTCCGAGTAACCTCACGCGCACGCTTGGCTGCTACACGCGCCTTTGCTGCCAGAATCCCTTTTTCAACAATCCGCTTAGCAATCTGAGGATTTTCCATTAGAAAGTCTGAAAATGCTTCACTAAAGAGACGATTAGTAATCTTGACAACTTCACTATTTCCAAGTTTAGTTTTCGTTTGTCCTTCAAACTGAGGATTTGGATGTTTCACAGAGATAACGGCAGTCAATCCTTCACGGACATCCTCACCTGTCAGATTATCTTCATTGTCTTTGAGGAGTTTGTTTTTACGAGCGTAGTCATTGATGACACGAGTTAGGGCTGTACGGAAACCTTGTTCATGTGTTCCACCCTCATGTGTATGAATGTTATTGGCGAAACTCATGACATTTTCATGGTAGCCAGTTGTGTACTGCATGGCTACTTCAACTGTGATGTCATCCATTTCTCCATCAGTGTAGATTGGCGTATCAAAAATGACATCCTTGTTTTCATTGATATACTCAACGTAACTCGCAATCCCACCTTCGTAGTGGTAGTGTCTTGTTTGTTCAAGTCCCTCACGTTTGTCAGTGATGGAAATTTGAAGGCCACGATTCAGAAAGGCGAGTTCTTGGATTCGCTTGTTTAATTTATCAAAATCAAAAGTTGTTGTTTCTGTAAAAATCTCTGGGTCTGGCGTGAAGTGTACTGTTGTACCTGTTTTATCTGTATCTCCAATCACCTCAAGGTCAGCAACAACATGTCCACGACGGTATTCTTGGTAATGGATTTTTCCATTTTTGTGAACACGAACATCCAACTGAGTTGAAAGGGCATTTACAACCGATGAACCTACACCGTGGAGTCCACCTGAAACCTTGTAACCGCCACCGCCAAATTTACCTCCAGCGTGAAGAACGGTAAAGACTGTTTCAACGGCAGGACGGCCTGTCTTTTCTTGAATATCAACAGGGATACCACGTCCATCATCAACAACCGTGATAGAGTCATCTGGCTCAATAAAGACCTGAATATGACTAGCAAATCCCGCCAAGGCCTCATCGATAGAGTTATCAACAATTTCCCAGACTAGGTGGTGAAGACCTTCTTTTGAAGTCGATCCGATATACATTCCAGGACGCATACGAACGGCTTCCAGACCTTCCAAAACTTGAATCTGACTGGCATCATAATCCTGTGCCTGTTGGTTTTTGATTTCTTCTGTCATTTTTTCCCTTTTTCTTAAATTTCTAATACTTGTCTCAATGTCACGATATTTTTAAAGAGATGCGTCGCTAAGCCTGCTGCTTGTCCAGCTTCAATATCGATAGAACGGTCACCAATAACGATACCAGAACTAATCTTATACTTATCTCGCAAATAGATCATAGACTCTGGATTTGGTTTTCTCTTAAAACCAGAGCTAGCTGTTACTACTTCTGTAAAATAGCCAGCAATACCTGTCTTTTCAAGAATATCCAAAACTTGGTCATTGCGATGCGAAACTAAAAAGTTCCGTCCTCCCTGGTCTGAGATTTCCTCCAATAAAGCAGGTACTCCCTCAAACAAGGCAGGATGCTCAAGCTCTCGCGCTTCATTTTCCTTGTATTTTTCTAAAAAATGCTCTATTGTTGGGGCAAATTGGTCAATCGCAAAAGCAGTTGACACTTTCAAGGCATTGTAAACTTTATCATGTTCTTCTTCGATTCCAAATTGAGCTAATGTTTCCACAAAAGCCGCGGTCGAAGTCTCATAATTATCAAGTAAAGTTCCACCTAAATCCCAGATGTAATCGTGATATTTCATACCCTTCATTATAGCATTTTTTTATCAAAAAAGCGACGATTTCCTTCTATTTTAACAGTAAAAAACGAGAAGAATCCCCTAATTGATAGATTCCTCTCGTTTTAGTTAATCTATTCCAAACACATCACGATAGAGCATGGCTTCTCTCAAAGCATTTGCATCTCCACCAAGTTGTTCTACTAAATTATAAGCAAAGGCAAGGGCAGTTGCTGGACCGCGACTGGTAGTCAACTGACCATCGACAACTACTGTTTCCTTGCGATAGTGACCATCAGCAATTTGCTCTTGGACACCATCATAGCAGGTAAACACTTTATCCTTGAGGAGACCAGCTCGATTCAGTACAATTGGTGCTGCACAAATGGCTGCTACTTTTTTACCAACTTGCTCAAATTTTTGAAGTTCAGCAATCAATTGCTCATTATCACGCAAGTGAGCTGAACCTGGCATACCTCCTGGTAAGACAATCATGTCGTACTCAGATAAATCACCATCAAACACACGATCTGCTTGTACTTGGATGTCATGTGATCCCGTCACTCGGGCTTCAAAACCAACCATATGACAAGCAATATTGGCACGACGTAATACGTCCACAACTGTTAGAGCTTCGATTTCTTCAAAGCCATCTGCTAAGATAACTGCTACTTTAGCCATGATTTACTCCTTATTTAACTTTTTTCAAAACAACTTTCTTCCGTTTAAATCTTGTCTTACCGCTCTTTTCTTCGGCTAGATGCGTTTGATAACTCATTGATAAAAGCAATCCAACACCAATCAGATTACTGATAATGGCTGATCCCCCTTGGGAAATGAATGGCAGAGGAATCCCAGTCAAAGGGAGGAGGCCTGTCACTGCACCAATGTTTTCAAAGATATGGAACAAGAGCATCATAATGAAGCCAGTTGAAATGTAGGTATAAAATTGATTATTGGACTTCAGAGTGATTTTTAACATTCGATAGATAAGTAGGAGATAAAGCGTAATTACGAGGACAGAGCCGATAAAACCAAAATCTTCTGCAATAACTGTAAAAATCATATCACTCTCACGAACGGGAATGAGGAGATTGGATACATTAAATCCTTGACCAAATAAACCTCCACTTCCGATGGCGATTTGCCCTTGGGCCTGTTGATAGGTGGTCGTTTGTGCATAATCAAAGGGATTGAGCCAAGCAAGGATACGGTTGATCTGATAGGTTGGCATCCCAATCTGATGCATAAAGGCACGCCCATCTTTAGTGATGAAAATTGCCAAAAATCCTGCAATTCCTGACACAACTGTCGCAAAAATTGGAATGATAATTTTCCAAGAAACACCAGAGAGCAAGACGAGTCCAGCAAAGATGGCGACAAAAACCAAGGCCGTTCCTAAGTCACTCTGCAAGGCCAGTAAAACTAAGACTGGCAGTGTGAAGACAATCAACCACAATATCAAGTGAAAGTCAAATGCAATCGTACGTTCTTTTTCCTTATGTTTTTGTGTGAATTGGACAACGACCCGAGCCAAGATTAAAATATAGGAAATTTTCATGAATTCGGAAGGTTGGAAAAGTGTCACTCCTCCAATTGACACCCAGTTTTTAGCCCCTGTTGCCGCCACTAAATTAGGATTGTAAAAAATCAAGGGTAAAACCATAAGGGCTAGACCTAGAGCGTAGAGATATGGGGTCGCCTGCCATAAAAATTTTGTATTAAAAAACATGACTACAAAGCTGATGACAATTCCCAAGACGATCCATGCTAGTTGCTGACCGAGAATAGGCCAAATATTTTGAGGATAGTCATGACTGACAGCTATGTAAATAGCCACCACTCCAATCACCAGCAAACAGAATACTGGTAAAATCAAACTGTAATCGACCCGAGAGTCGAGAGAACGTTTCATAAAGGTCTCCTTCATTCTTTCAGATGTTTATTTTATTTTGTGTGTAAAAATTCTTGAACTTTTGAGAATACTTGCTCTTTGCCAACTTCTCTCACTCGACTAGTCTGTGACAAGGCCTTGCTAATCTGCTTTCCATATCGTTTGCTTGTCATTCGGCTATCCAAGATAAGGACAGATGAGCGCTGTCCAAGACGACGCATGGTTCTACCAATCGCTTGTTTGAGGCGAATAATAGCCATCGGCAGTTGATAGTCATAGAAAGGATTTTTCCCTTCAAGACGCAGTTCCTGATTCATTTTTTTCGTAAAGGGATCTTCTGGATTTTGGAAGGGCAGGCGTGTCACCACTTCAATCACTCGAGGATGAGTCGCAAAATCAACTCCTTCCCAAAAACTACCTGTCCCTAGTAAGAGTTGAGAGTCTCCTCTTTCAAATCGTTTCTTGAGTTGAGCAGGATCTCCGTTCTTATACTGGGCTAGATGAGAAAGAGATAGAGAGTCTGATACCTGCAACAAAAGGTCTTTTGAAGTAAATAAAACGAGCATGGCTTCCTCAAGATAGGACAAATCTTCCAGCACTTCTACGAGAGCCTGAGCATAGTCTTCTTGAGAGGTTTCTGTCACCAATGGAAAATCCTTGACGACCAAAATTTCTTGATTTTCTTGAAAATTCTCATCCAATTTATCAAAAGCTGCATGTGGGAATCCCATTAGTTCTGGTAAAGATACTCTGCTACTAATTTCCAAGGTTGCAGAGACAGCTAAGAGTTGACAGCTTTCTGGAAAGATCTCCGAAAAGAGCAGACGTTGATTGCGACTGGAAGAAATGACAACCTTCTTGCTAGACAAGTCTGAGGCTGATAGCCAAAATTCTCCATCAGTGCAGAAAAATCGCTGATAGTCCTGAAAACCTTGAACTTCTAACTCTGAGAAATCCTGTTGGAGTTGTGCCATGGTTGTCGCAGGGCACATTCTACGCTTACCAGATAGGAACTGATCCATCAAGTGACAAAGCTCAAAGCGAATACTCTCCATCAAGCGTCTCTGAAGCGTCCCTTCTTCTCGAACTAGGGCTTGATCTAGTTGGTCTACTATGTCGTTTAATACGAAACTCTTCTGCGAAAGATTTTCCAAAGTTAATAGGATCTTCTGGGCTTCATCCAAGATCAAGAGAAGGCCCTCTAACAGACTGGGATCGTCCTCAAGTCGGGTAACGAGATAAGCATGATTGGTCACAAGTAGCTGGCAAGAGCGAGCTTTTTTCTGCCCCCGTCTCCAAAAATCCTCTAGCCAAAAGAGAGAGGCTTTGGGAAGGTTCCCATCATGTACCAAGTTTGGTAAAAACTGCTGGTAGCGATAAAGCTGACCAATCTCATCTAAATCTCCAGTTTCTGTTTCAGTCAACCAAACTAGAAGTTGCATCTTGAAACGTGTGTACAAGCGATTGGACTCTTCTTCCTCTAGCGCTGCATGAAAGGCATCTAATTTTAAGTAATTTTGTGGTCCTTTCAGACTATGAATTGAAAGGTGAAAGACCTCTTCCAATCTACGAGCCTCTTCTTGCATCACTTGATTTTGTAGAACTTTAGTAGGAACACTGAGGAGGATTCCTTTTTCGTTTTCTAGTGATAAGGCTGGCAGGAGATAGCCGTAGGTTTTTCCAATTCCAGTCTGAGCTTGCACAAAGGCAATTTTCTCATTCTGTAGAAAATCTTGAACCTTTTGAGCAAAGCTAGCTTGCGGGGCTCTGTCTTCCAAATCCAACAAAGCAATATTGGTCTGGAAATCTTTTGATAGTTTTCGTGGAGAAAGGGCTGGCTTTTCTTTTCTTAAAAATAAACCTTGCACCTCTACCAAGTCATGTTCAACTAGGATCGACTGCTTCTGATAAACTTCCTCAATGACCAGATAAGACTCATATAATAAACCATCTGACAAACTTAACAAGCGCTCCAATAAGCCTTTTGGCAGTTGAAACATTTTTTGTCGCATACAGAGAAAGAGTTCTGCTGTTGCTTGAGCATCTGATAGGGCCGTATGGGCTTGTTCTAGTGAAATACCCAACTCTTGACAGAGAATTCCAAGATTATACTTCTCAAGTTGAGGATAAAATACTTGAGCCAACTCAACCGTATCGATACGAGGAGTGCGTAATTCATAACCTTCAAAAAATAGGAATTCTGCCAACAAATTGGCATCGAACTGGACATTGTGCGCAACAAAAACACCGTCCTTGACCAAGTCAAAAATTTTTCCAGCCACCTGAGAAAACTCTGGTGCCTCTGCCAGTCGCTGATCGGTCAAACCCGTTAAGTCTTTGATATGAGAATCCAAGGGTTCGTGGGGATTGATATCCGTGGCATATTGGTCAACAATCTCGCCATTTTCAATGACCACGATTCCTACTTGGATAATTTTTGCCTTGCTTCCGGTACTGGTCGCCTCTAAATCCACGACAACGTACCGATCATTTCTAAAATTCATCATTAAAAATTATATCAAAATTTACAGCATTTGACATCCATGAACTTTATTGGAAGGGTCAAGTTTCTTGCAAGTTTTTTCAAAAAATGATTGAATAGAAGTGTAGAAAAGGAGTGACATCATGAACCCATTAGATTTGTTTAATCAAGTAAAAGAGCTAATCGAGAAAAAAGATTTGGCTGCCGCAAAAACCTTTGTCGAAGCAAATAAGGACCAACTCGGTGAGTATCTTAACCAAGCACAAGTTTTGGTTTCAAGCTCAGAAGGACTTAACGGTCTTGTAAATAAGGTCAAAGGCCTCTTCTAATAGTCAAAAGGCACCTGAAAACCTCAGGTGTCTTTTTGTATTTTCTTCATGAATGCTGGGATATGTTGACTAATCGTGGTTGGCAGAACTACAAAATTGTCCTCAGCCAGTTCTTGGGCAATTGCTGAATGTAAATAAGTCGCTACCGTCACTCTTTCATAGAGACTTGCTTGTGGGAATTGACCTGCAAAACCGGCAATCATCCCAGCTAAGGTATCTCCCATTCCTCCAGTCGCCTGATAGGGACCTCCAACACCCAGCTGATAAAAATCAGCTTGATCAGCTTGCCAGATTCGAGTCGCAGGACCTTTTTGGACTAAAATCGTTCCTGAAGGAAAACTCAGCAAAGCCTCTCTTGTTTCCTCGGTTCCATGGGAATCCAAATCTAAGCCTGACAAGACTTGCCATTCCCTTAGGTGAGGCGTTAAAACAAGCTGAGCTTTAGGAAATTTCATTCCCGTCTTCGCTAAAATGGATATGGCACCACCATCCAGTATGAGAGTCTGGTCTTGATTTGAATGATGAAAAACTGTTTGGAGTAGCTGTTCTCCGCGCCCATTATCCACTAACCCAGGTCCAACCAAGACAATGTTAGCCTTCTGCAACTGTTGCTCAAGTAATCGCTGATCATCAAGGCCAAAAGCCATAACCTCCGGCAGATGGCTATGTAGAGCTGGAATATTCTCTTTATCCGTAGCTACTGTAACCAATCCTGCGCCACTTCTAACAGCCCCTAAGGCAGCCATAATAATGGCTCCCCCATAGGGATACGTCCCCCCAATCAAGAGAAGACGACCATAGTCTCCCTTATGACTAGAACGAGAACGCTCGATGATTACTTTTTTTAGTAGAGCTTGATCAATCTCTCTCATACACTACCCCTTCAACTTATCCTTACCATGCAGTACTTGATTAACCTTAGTATTCCAAGCCTGTAACCCTTCTCCCTCATAGTCTAGGTAAATCACTCTATCTTGTAATTGACAAGGAATCAAACCTTCAAAACAAGACTTATCTTTTGAAGGAATAACACACAAATGAAGAAAGGTATCCAAATCTAAACTATCTCTTACCTTCGCAACATGATAGCCATCAAACATATAGCCTGGTGCTTGAATTAATTCTTCATACAGAAAATGAAAACTAACGCCAGGAATGAACTTTTCTTGTAATTCCTCCTCAGACGGTGCCCGTCCTAACAAACGCTCCATAGCGAGTCGGTAACCCGAAGTCGTATTAGACCATCCAAACATGATATAGTCAAAATAGTCTGCTGGATCAGAAGCTGCATTACGACTATCTGTAACTAGCTCAGCCCCACTTTTACCAAATACTTTTACCGCCGACATGAGTTTTCCAGTCTGAAAAATAGCCTGAGCCACCTCAACTGTACAAGTATGACTACAATAATTTGAAGTAACCAACTTCCTCTGGATATCATAGGTAGAAGCTACAAGGCGATGACTTGGCCTGTAGGGAGGAAAAAAGCTATGTTCTTGCAAGTAATCATGAATTTGTATATTTAATTCGAGATCCTCACATTCCACAATGGTCTGACGATGATGGTCCTGTTCGTAAGCAATAAACTTTGCTAGCTTCTCCAATTCCCATTCTTTAATCTGAGGATAGTTTTCAAGAGCAAATTGATACATCCCATCCCACTGGAGACTAAAATCTGCATTACAAACTTCTACAATCATGGTCCTTCTCCTCAGATTCTCTTACTTTCATTATACACCTCACTACCCAATTAATAAAGGAGAAGACTATGCTATCTTCTCCTTTATTTATAATGATTAGTTTTTTAGAGCTGGGAGTTATCAGTCCTTATTTTTCTTTACGTTTAACAGTTAGTAGAGCTACTGATAAAACAAGACTGAGACTTGCTAGGAAGGCAGCTGTATCAGATCGACTTTCACCTGTTTCTGGAAGTCTTGCTGAATTTGCTTTCTCTGAAGCATTTTCAAGAACTTCTCCATTAACTGCTGGCCCATGAGTTTGTTCTACTGGTTCTTGGTTTTGTTCTTTATAGACAATCGCATAAAGTCCTAGATCTTTGGTGACAAATTCAACTGTGTCACCTACTAGCGTCACCTTTTGAACCTGCAAGCCTTGATCTAAGCTCATGTGATAAACCTCTTGAACCTGACCCTTAACTGGTAATCTCACTAGGACAGCACCTTTTGGAGCAACCATCTGGTTGTCTTTATCCAGCAATTTCACTTGATAAGCATCGTATTGCTTACCAGCTAATTCTTGTTTAAGGACCTTTTGAACTTGAAGCTTGAGGTCTTTAGATAACTCTCTAGTTAGCCCTGCTACCAGAACTCCAGTTTCCTTATCAGTTAAGATTTGAACCTCTTCGGCTGGTTTAACAAGACTTGGTGCTGGCTTGTTCCCCACTGTAGCTACTGTTCCTGTGTATTCTGGTAATTCATTCTTAGCCGCTTCTAGCGCATTGACGCCACCTGTAAATTCTGGGATTTTTACTACTGGAGCTGGTTCGTCGCCTACTGTGCCAACTGCCTCTGTGTATTCTGGCAATTCATTCTTAGCTGCCTCTACTGCATTGACACCACCCTTGAATTCTGGGATTTCTACTACTGGAGCTGGCTCGTCGCCTGCTGTGCCGATTACATCTGTGTATTCTGGCAACTCGTTTTTAGCTGCTTCTACTGCATTGACGCCGCCCTCAAATTCTGGGACTTCTACTACTGGTGCTGGCTCGTCGCCTACTGTGCCGATTGCATCTGTGTATTCTGGCAACTCGTTTTTAGCTGCTTCTACTGCATTGACACCACCCTCAAATTCTGGCACTTCTACTACCGGAGCTGGTTCGTCGCCTTTACTTATTGTCGGTGCTGGCTCGTCTACCACTTCTTGATAGAAAGTAGTCATTTCGTAGAACTCTGGTTCTCCACCTTCCCAAGAAACTTTTACATCGAGAATCCGTGGATTTTTTCCTGAAAGGGCAAAGGTTTGGAAACTTGATCTTACTTCACCCAAATTTTTCCAGACTGATTCACCAGCATCATTCAAGGTACGAACTTGGACATTTACTTTTGCACCTTCAGGCAAGTCAGCAATCAAGCGAACATGATTGACCTTGGTTTCTTCAGATAAATGATAAACAAGCTCTCCTTTTTCTTCAGTAGCTGCATAGCTTGTCAAGACATTTCCGTCAGTCATATTTTTCTTCAGATTATCCGCTTCTTCACTACCAGTTCCTGTCACTGTAGGATTATTTTCAGGATTGATAAATTCACCATCATTAATCACGATTTCGCTAAATCCTACAAAACGAGCATTATAGTCCGCTGTAAAGAGAACACGCATAAACTTAGCAGTTACAGGTTGATCCAGAATACCTTCAATATAACGATTTCCTGGGTTTGCAGAATCATGTGTCCAGCCGTCGGTCAAGGAATTATCACGAATTTCATTTTCCACACCATCTCCGACTGTTACAACATCCGTCCAATTCTTACCATCTTCACTGACTTGAATCTTTCCATCACGCAAATAATTACGCTGAGCATCCTGAATATAGGCACGAATCTTCTTGATTTGACGAGTGGTGCCTAGTTTCATGACAATTTCCCCGTTTTTACGTTGGTAATCAGAAAATTCTACAAAATTATTAAAGTCTCCATCAAAAAGTTGACCAAGGTTGTGTACGCGACGAACATCATTAGCACCATAATATTGGTGGATACCCATAGTGGTTGATAAGAGTTCAGTTGGATCCACTTCTTTTGTCTTGACGACTAATTTTCCAGTAGGAAGCGCTTGGTCCTTATCTGTCTTGTTCACGATGCGTACATAGCGCACTAAGGCGTGTTCTGAAAGTTGGTCAGCGCTCATCCATTCTACTTCATTTGCTGAATATTCCAGCGTCAATCCTGTTTCTCCTGCACCTTCAAGTGCAATTGAACTAGCTTCATGGAGGCGATCCAATTTCAAGCCAAGATAGCCATTTGCTGGAAGATGATTCCCTTGAGGTAAGGCCATTTCATAACGACCACGACTGTCTACTACTGGCGTTTCCTTCAGGCTGTCGACATTGGTGACGGTCAAATCAGTATTTGGTGTATCGACGTCAACTCTAAAGTCCGCAATTCTCCACCATTTGCTGAGAAGCTGTGTATTACGAACACGAACGTATTGGGCTGTGAAGTTTTGGCTAATATCTGAAATTCGATCCCCAGCTAAGGTCTGAAGTGCCTTCCAGTTTGTACCGTCTGTAGAATATTCGATGACACCAGCTGCTAGTTTATCACCTTCCCCTTGAACTAGATGAACATGTTTCACTTTCTTAGCTCCACCCAAGTCCATTTGAACCCAAGCATTTTCTGGAGTCACATTTGTTTGATTGGCATGAGCCATCATAGATTCGGTGTTATCTTTGCCATCTTGCATTTGAAGCACACTGGTTCCATACTTGTAAACCAGATTTGGACTTAAAGTAATGGTCCCTTTTACCTTCTTGCTTCCAAGTTCGAGCGGTCTATTGACAGCAATCTCACGCATGGCAAGCCAAGCATTATCTTTTTTAGCAGTGGCACGCATACGAACTGCTTGTGCCGTAATATCAAGATTAGTAAATTCAAGCGTACGTTCTCTACCTGTGTAGGCTGGACTTGTGAGAGCTACCCAGTCGCCCTGTTCGTTTTGATACTCGACAAGGGCATTTCCAAAGGTATAATTATCGGCTGTCTTTGTACCTGTAGCAAAACCTAGCGTATGGACCTTAATGGCTTTATTGAAACGAAGTCCTACATAATCATCTCGTTCAATAACGGTGGTCGTCTTGACAATCGCATGAGTATCCAAGTCGCCATCTGTTACTTCTGCAAGACCTCCTTCAATCCCCGCACGGTTGGTAATAAAGGTGGTCACAAGTTTATCAGGATGCAGCATGGTCTGGATATGTGTTGCCAAGTATTCCTTTAAGTTATTGATAAATGGACGAATATGTTGCACTCCAAACTCTGCCCGTTCATAATGGTCTACATAGAAGAAAGAGTAACTAATAGACTGATCGTAATACTTAACCCCAGCATAGTAATACTCCCATACTTTAGCATCATTCTTTTCAGCCAGACCTTCTGTTGCTGTCAGCAAGGCTTCTAAAGCATCCATCTGATCCACTGTATTGTCTAACCAGTAGTGGATTTGGTCAATAAGCTTCTTGTCCCCTTTTTCTTTCAGGAGGAGGGCGTCAGCCTTCAAGTTTGCAAAGATACCCTTTAATTCTTTTCTCTCTGCGTCTACGTTTTGACCAGTCTTCAATTTATTATAAAAGTCTGTCAATTTAGGTGCAAGTTCAACAGATTCTTCCAATTTTGTGACATGTGGAGGACGATTTTGGTTGCGCATATGCTTACCAAGTTCACGAAAGGCTTTTGATACTTCGCTTTCTTCAAAGTTTCCATTGACCACGTAGTTAAAGGCCATATCATTGATTTTTTCAGCTTCTTCCGCACTTCTCCATTGTTTCCAACCATACTGAGCCACATCAAAAAGGGCTACCTTTGAAGCTTCGGATTGTTGCATCGGATTTAGCATGATGCCCTGAGCCAAGGACAAATCAACATTGGGATGTAAGAATTTTTCACCACCACCCAGAATCAAGTGTTGCTTGGTATTATCATTACAAGGCCAGTTAATCCAGAAATGAATCGGACGATACTTCTTGCCACCTTCTGTCAAATTCTTCTTCAAATTTGTTAGGAAGGTTTGGTCAACTGCACCCCAAACTTTTCCTCCTGTTAGAGTTAAATGGACCGTTTCTGGAAGGCGTTCATTGAGCGTACGAAGTTCATCTTCTGTCCCTTGTCCCATATACCAGGCTGGCACGAAAATCATATCTTTACGAAGCCCACTGTATTTTGTTTCTTGTTCAGTTAGCCAATTTGTCAAATCAGTCATTAACCGAACATAACTATTGTAGCCACCAACAGGCCAGGCCGCATCATCAGCTAGAACCCCAAATTCACGCACACCTGCATCCAGCAATTGGGTGAATTTCGCTTTGATGACATCTAAATCTTGTTTGTATAAATCATCCGTGTCAAAACGCATCTTCTTATGCATAAATGGATGGATGGTCCATACATAACGAGTCTTTGTCTCATTCCCCACACGAGCTAGATCACGAATCTCTGACATTTTTTCTTCTGGATAGAGCTCACGCCATTTTGCATTGTGATAGGGATCGTCTTTTGGCGCAAAGAAGTACTGAGTTAATTTCAAGTCGCCACCATAGCGCATCAACTCCTCACGGTTTTCCTTAGTCCAAGGATTTCCATAATAGCCTTCGATAAAGCCACGATTCTTCACTTCTGCATAGTCTTCTACTGTCACATCTCGAAGAACTGGGACAGGACTCTCCTTCAGCATTTGTTTCAAGGTTGTTAGTCCAAAGAAGACAGCATCCGTATCCTTTCCGACAATCGAAATCTTATTGTCCTTCACGCGCAAGACATAGGCATCAATTTTATCGTATAATTCAGACGAAATATCTTGAACTTCTTTTTCTGCCAGAGGAGCTTTCCCACGCACTCCAAGGAAAATGTTGGTCGCCCCTTCTGTAGCTTTTGTACTGGTAGTGTAAGACACATTACTAGCTTGGAGAACTTCTTTGGCACGGTTACGTGTATAAATATCTAAGCCATCGCTAAAGACAAGATTTACCTTTCCTTCTAGAGCAGTGACGCCATCGCCATAAGTTACCTTTTGAGGTCTTGGAAATACCGTATATTCCTTTTTAGCTACTTGAGATTTTGCGGCATCAATTTCTCCTTTACTTGCAGGTTTATCTGCTGTAAATGAATCAGCTTTCTCCACCGTTCCATTTACTTCAGCTGGTTTCGTAGGTTCTGTTACTGCATTGGTCTCAGTAGGAGCTACTTCAGTAGAAGCATTTTCTACGGTTGTACTTGTCACCTCTACTGTAGAATTTTTAGTTTCTACTGGTTTTGAAGAAGTTTCTTCAGGAGCTTGGGACTTAGTAGCTACCTTTTCCACTTTAGTCTCTGAAACAAAGTCTGCCTCTGCACTTTTAATAGCGCCTGCCAATTCTGGTGATAACTTATCCTCTGGTGGAAGCTGTGTAAGACTTGTTTCTGCTTCTAGTGTGGGCTCTGTCTCTGCAGCTTGTACCATGCTGGCTCCAAAGATACTCGCACCAACCATTACTGAAGCTGCTCCTATTGCAAATTTTCGAATGCTATAATGACAACGTTTCTCAAAAAAATGATGATCCATCTTTCTTCTATTCCTTTCCTCCAACCACTCATCTAAGCGGTTTCATCCCTATTTTAAAAAATGGAGAGAACCAAGAGGTCCTCTCCATATGGTTGTAGCATTTTTCGATCCTATCTACTGGGATAGTCCAAGAATTTCTACAATCAATCAGCAATGTAGAGTTCCAAACTCTATTTTTCTTTACGTTTAACAGTTAGTAGAGCCACTGATAAAACAAGACTGAGACTTGCTAGGAAGGCAGCTGTGTCAGATCGACTTTCACCTGTTTCTGGAAGTCTTGCTGAATCTACTTTCTCTGAAGCATTTTCAAAGTTTTCTCCCTTAACTGCTGGTTCATGAGCTTGTTCTACTGGTTTTACTTGTTCTTGGTTTTGTTCTTTATAAACAATCGCATAAAGTCCTAGATCTTTGGTGACAAATTCAACCATGTCACCTACAAGCGTCACCTTTTGAACCTGTAAGCCTTGATCTAAGCTCATGTGATAAACTCCTTGAACCTGTCCCTTGACTGGTAATCTCACTAGGACAGCGCCTTTGAGTTCAACTTCTTGGTTGTCCTTATCCAGCAATTTCACTTGATAAGCATCGTAGTGCTTACCAGCTAATTCTTGACGTAGAACCTTTTGAACTTGAAGCTTGAGGTCTTTAGATAACTCTGTAGTTAGACCTGCTACCAGAACTCCAGTTTCCTTATCAGTCAAAATTCGAACCTCTTCGGCTGGTTTAACAAGACTTGGTGCAGGCTCATTTCCAGCTGTAGCCACTGTTCCTGTGTATTCTGGTAATTCATTCTTAGCGGCTTCTAGCGCATTGACGCCACCTATAAATTCTGGGACTTCATTCTTAGCTGCCTCTACTGCATTGACACCACCCTTGAATTCTGGGACTTCTACTACTGGAGCTGGCTCGTCGCCTACTGTGCCAAGTGCATTTGTGTACTCTGGTAACTCATGCTTAGCCGCTTCTACTGCATTGACACCACCCTCAAATTCTGGCACTTCTACTACTGGAGCTGGCTCGTCGCCTACTGTGCCAAGTGCCTCTGTGTATTCTGGCAATTCATTCTTAGCGGCTTCTACTGCGTTGACACCACCCTTAAATTCTGGGACTTCTACTACTGGTGCTGGCTCGTCGCCTACTGTGCCGATTGCCTCTGTGTATTCTGGCAACTCGTTTTTAGTGGCTTCTACTGCATTGACTCCGCCCTCAAATTCTGGCACTTCTACTACTGGTGCTGGCTCATCACCTGCTGTCCCGATTGCATCTGTGTATTCTGGCAACTCATGCTTAGCTGCTTCTGCAGCATTGACTCCGCCCTTGAATTCTGGGACTTCTACTACTGGAGCTGGCTCATCACCCTTACTTGTAGTAATGGCTGGTTTGACCTTAACTTCAACAACTCGATCTTGCGCCTCAGTCGTATCTGTATGAACAGTGGTACGGTTAGAACCTAGAACCTCAACACAATCAACTCTTTCACCCTTCTTACCTGCTGAGATTACACGACGTTCATCTTGAGCTAAGTCATTGTTTTCACGAATAATTTCCTTAAATGGAATTTCGGTCTTGACAACTTCTAAACTTGGTCGTTCGAGAACAGGACTTTGGTCACCTTCTTCAGGAACTATACGGTGACTAGGCTTGAAGTGAATACGATATTCCTTGACAAGACTACCATCCTTAGCAAGAAGACGAACAAGGCTAGGAAGGTTATCCTGACTAGACTCAACAACCGTTGTCACACCGTGACCACTTGCTTGAGCAGTCACCTGTGGTTTAGTGCCATTTAAGTTCACTGTATAATCTGAAACCGCAGGATCAAAGTTTTCCAATGCTTTTCCAGCAACCGAAATAGTCACTGAAGGAGTTTCCACATCTTTTGCTTTAGCAGGAGAGTATGCACTAAATTCGACCATTGCTAGACCATTAGTTGTAGATTTACGAGTCATGCGTGCTCGAATAGCTGTTGTCTGAATTGGATCAAAGGTAAATTCGATTGGTTTACCAGCCACGATTTCTCCAGTTGCTTTATAAGGAATTTCTTGCCAGTTTTCTGCCTTATTAAATGGATGATTCGCATTTTCTTCATAACGAGAAATAGTGCTTGGTTCTGTATAGGCAGGCCCAACATATCTTTCTAATACCATTGTCGCTGGTGCGTCTGTTCCACTGTCTTTAAAGAACTGAATAGCTACTTTTCCAACAGACTGAGGTGTAATCTGACCATTCTTCTTAAAGAGAATTCCCACAGAAGTTTCTTGGTCTTTCGGAGTTCGAGACCAGTTAGTCCAACGTCCATCCTCGTTAAAGTGACCATCGTTGATATAGAAAATTTTATCCCGAGAAGCTGCTTGTGTATCATTTGTAGTAGATGCAAAAGCTTTAGAATCTGTCGCATTATTGCTTGGATTTTCTGAGATAACTTGATTACCTTTTGTAACAACTGTTACTTGCATCTTGGTTGTTAAGTCTGTTCCTAGAACATGACCAAGCACTTCAAAGTTACCTTCTTGGGCAGTCGCATGTTCTGGAACTGCATCCCATTGGACAGCAAGGTTAGCTTTAACCCAGCCAGTCTGTGATGGATAGTAGACTGTTACTTCGGCAGGCAATTGAAGCTGATCGCCAACATTCAAGGTCTGGGCACTATTTTCCGCAGCTACTGGTTGTGTTGACTCTTTTTCGTCATCACGGAAGATACGATATTCTTTAAGAACAGTTCCATCCTCAGCTTTCAAGATAAGACGTGTCGCACCTTTTTCACTTGTTGCAGGAACAACCGTTACCAAACCGTTGTTGCTGGCTGTTGCAGTGATTTCCTTGCTTGCTTGAGGAATATAATAATCTGTCTTAGATGGATTGAAATGTTCGAGCTTCTTACCATCTACTTGGATAGAAATTTCTGAGCTGGTAGCACTTGGAACCTTACTTCCTAAGATAGTGATTTCTGTTAAACCAACACCAGCCTTTCCATCTGCCTTCTTCATACGCATACGAACAGCATAAGTTTCAACCTTATCAAATGTAAAGTGGTTTGTTTGACCTGCAGATAATTGTCCAGGAGCGTGAAGATTTTCTACAGCCTTCCAGTTGGCAGCATTGTTAAATGGATGCTTGGCATCTCCTTGAGCATGATTGACATCGTTTGGAAGATCTGGAACTTCTTGACCAACATAGTATTCGATGACATATTCTTTTGGAAGTCCGATAGCTCCGTCTGTATAGAAATCAACGGAAAGATTATCGACAAATCGTTTGGTCAAATCTCCTGAATTACCAAACAAGATAGACGCCCAATCATTATCTGTACCTGTTTGCCATGTAGTCCATCGATTCTTGACATCTGTATTGGCTCTTGAAACTGTCAAGTCGTTCAAAGTATTAGCCGAATCATCACCACCCGTATTGGATACAATAGCAGCTGGCAATTGAGAACCAGTCCACTGTTTAGAGATATTATTTCCAGCAACAACTTGACTAGAAACACGGACATGGGCCTTGGTAGTCAGATGGCTACCAACCAATTGACCCTTGATTTCATAGATACCTTCAGTCTGACTAAAGTTTTCAGGAACCTTATCCCAAACAACATCTTTATAGACAGTTGTTCCATTAGAATGATAAGCACGAACACTAGCAGGTAATTGAACAGTTTCACCCTTAGGAAGAGTGAGGTTGATTTCTTCTGCAACCTGCAAACCTTCAATAGTCACATTGGCAAGAGCCTCAATATCTGTACCTTCGACATGACCTTTAAGGGTAAAGCTATGATAGTAACCAAGTTCTTTGGCATCTACCTTGTCCCAAGTTACAGCTACCTTACGAGGCAAGCCCTTATCAAATTCTGCTCCGATTTGATCAGGCAAATTCGGTTGCTGATTGATATCTGTAGAGATAGAAACAGGATGAAGTTTGACAATTTTCTTGTCTACTGTATTTTCTTTTATCACAAGTTCAGTTGCTACAGACTGAGTCTTATCAGTTTGATTGTCAATACGAGGAGTGAGGGTTACACTACCTTTCTTGTAAAGAAGCAAGTTCTGACCATTCACCTCAAGATGAGCACCATCAGCTGACTTAGCTTCCAAATGGATATCTGACGCTGAAAATTCAGTCTGCGAACCATCCTCATAATGTCCAATGACATGATAAGGGAGAACTTGGTCTTCTGTTGCAGTCTCTTTTCCTTCAACGCTTACTTCCAAGCGTGTCAAGGCAGGAGCTTCCTTCACAAATTGAATCAAATAAGTTTGAACTAAATCGCCCTTCTGGTCACTCAAAAATACAGAAGCCTGATAATCATTGGCAGCTGAGGCTTGTTGAACTGTTACCTGATAGCCAGTAGTTTGTGCTCCAACACTTGGGATTTTAGCAGTATAAGGAAGGGATACTCGGTAGTAGGTCTTTCCAGGCTCAAAGTTTTCAAGAGACTTGTCACCAACCGTGAGACCTGTAACAGTACTTTCTGTTTCCTGATCACTCGCAATAAAGGTTGCCGTCACCTCGTAGTCATTGCCTTCCAATTTACCAGTTGCTTCAGTACGTCCACCTTCTTTTTTCAAGGCATCAGGATCTTTCAAGGTCCAAGAAACGACATCCGCATCAACCAAGTTACCATCTGACAAAACAGCCGTTACAGTCTTGTCCAAATCTTCAACAGCTGTACCAACTGGGACAGTTGCTACTTTTGGCAACCACTTATCAAGCGCAACTACCTTGACAAGGGCTTCAGCCTTGGCTTCGAGTCCTTCCACACTACCAAGGACTTTTTTCTCACCAGCACTTGAAAGGAGATCTTCTGGGATGTCCCAAGTCACAGCTTTTTCTTCGACACTACCATCGCTATAAATAGCTGTCACAGTCTCTGGCAATTTAGGATTTTCGCTGACATCAGTTCTTGCCTTTACAGGGGCAAAAGCGACAAAATGGCGATTTTCTTTCTTGCCTGAAACGGTTGTGACTGTTGCCTGATCTGAAGCCAAGCCTGCAGAATCCGCATAAAGGGTAAATTTACCTTCTTTTTCAGTAGATTTTACAATGACAACACCTTTACCATTGAAGGCTTTTCTTTGCCATGTACCATCTTTCTGAGCCTTATAACGTTCACGGCTAGCTTGTTCCCCATTGTCCACACCGACGATTTGGCCTTGGCCATGAAGATTGAAATGAACAAGATTATTAGCAGTTGGTACAACATTGCCGTCTTCATCAACGATTTCATAATGGATATAAGACAAATCTTTACCGTCTGCAGTGATGACATGTTCTTCCTTGGTGAGACGAACTCTAGCTGGCTCCCCTGCTGTTGTCACACTATCACGCGCAATCTCTTTACCATTTTCATCACGAGCAATAGCTGTTAAGGTACCTGGTTTATAGTCCACCAACCACTCAAGATACAATTCACTTGGTTTAGCTCCCTCGTGATACGGGCGACCATCTTCCGTTGTTTTCTTAACAAATTCTTTCTTACCGAGGGACTCATTGTTCAAGAACAATTCTACGCTAGCAGCATTTGAGAAGGTCCGAACTGGAACTTTGCCATTGACCAGCATATTACGTTCCTTGAGCGTTTCTTCAGTCCAATTCCAGTGAGGCATGATACGAACAGTTGGTTTTTCTTTGGCACTATACCATTCACTACGGTAGAGATAGAAATCATTCTTAGGCAAGCCTGCCGTATCAATGATACCAAAATAAGAGCTTTTTACTGGCGTATTATCTTGGTTATGCCATGGTGTAGGTTCACCGATATAGTCGAAACCAGTCCAGATGAACTGACCTGCATAGCCAGCACGATCACGGTCAAAAGTCCAAGATTCAGTAGCTGTTCTACCCCAGGCTACACGGTCATTACCATAGTCTGATTGTTCATAGTGACGATTTGGGCGATTGTCGTGCCAGAGTAAATGAGCAGGATCAAAATAAGAATCTCGAGTTCGAGTCGCTGAAGAGGTTTCAGAACCATAAATCAACCAATCTGGATGTTCCTTACGAACCGCATCATAATTCCGTTCCCCATAGTTCATACCAACAGCATCCATGATTGCTGCTAATTCTAAGAACAAGCCGCTTGATCTACGACTGAATTTGTTTTCCCCCATGGTCACATAGCGTTCTGTATCGATTGCTTTGATGATGGCTTTCAAACGCTTGGCTGTTTCTAGCGAACGCTCACCACCATCTGCTTCATCAACTTCGTTACCGAGTGACCACATAACGATAGATGGATTATTTTTATCACGTTCGACCATGGTTCTGAGGTCAAAATCAGACCACTTCTCACCCTTCTTGGCTTCTGGGTGAGTTGCATCTTGGTCAAAGAAACGTCCATAGTCATACGTTTTCTTGCCACGATACCAAGTATCAAAGGCTTCTTCTTGAACCAAAAGTCCTAGATTTGCAGCAGCATCTAGCAACTGCGGACTTGCTGGATTGTGGGTTGTACGGATAGAGTTAACTCCCATATCTTTCAGAAGTTTTAATTTACGATAGGTTGCCTTATAATTTTCTTCTGCCCCCAAGGCACCGTTATCATGGTGGATACTAACTCCGTGGAATTTCATTCTCTCGCCATTAAGAGAGAATCCTTCCTTAGCTGTCCAGTTGAAATAACGATAACCAAAAGTATCTTCTGTAACATCAACTAGCTGACCTTCTTTATAAACCTTGGTTTTCAGAACATAGAGCTGAGGATGGTAGCTTTTGGTTGTCCAGAGGGTTGGCTTATTAACCAAAATCGTTTGCTTAAAGTCAGCTGTCTCATTTTCTGCTAGACTCTTAGTTACAGAACGAACCAAATCTGAAACAGCCTTACCTTCCTTAGTAAAAATCTGTTGCTCCACAAATACCTTGGCTAAAGTCTTGGCAGTATTTTTGATCTTGCTTTGGATTTGTGTTTCAACATTGCCATCTTTTTGTTCAGCTAGTTTTGGAGTTGTGATATGATTTCCATTTTCAGCTACCTGCACCTTGTCACGATAGCTCAAAGTAACATCGCGATAGATACCACTTCCTGAGTACCAACGACTACTTGGTTGCTTATTAGTAACTTGGACAGCAATGGTATTTTCACTACCATCTTTATTTAAAAATTCAGTAATATCGTATGAAAAATGATTGTAACCACTTGGATAATGACCGACAAATTTACCATTGACATAGACTTTAGAGTCCATGTAGACACCATCAAAGTTGATCCGAACATCCTTGTCCTTAGCAGCTTCGTCAACCGTGAAGGTCTTACGATACCAGGCAGTACCCCCGTTTAATTGACCACCTTCATTTCGGGCAGGAGACTTGTGATCAAAATCAAAATAAATGCTCCAGTCATGAGGAAGGTTCAACTTAGACCAGTCATGAACATCCACATCTTTCTTAGAAAAGTCACCCTGAGCGTTTAGTTTAAAATACCAGTCTTTGTTGAAATTTTGTTTTCTCTCTTCAAGGAGCTGATTTTCTTTTTCCTTCTCTTTTGTAGCTTGAGGTGATTCACTTGCAGAAGCTTTTTCTTCCTTGCTTTTATCATCCGTTACAGGTTTATTTTGATTAGGTGTATCAGTATGTTCTTCTCGAACTGCTGGCTTTTCAGAACTTGCTTCTGAAATTATAGACTCTTTCCCCTCTACTTCAGCAGCAGGTTTTTCAGTTTTTTCAACTTTGTCTTCTTTAGGGCTGACTACTTCCGCTTCCTTTTCTTCCTTAGGACTTATTGCCTCAGTCACCTTTTCTTCACTTGCTGGTTTTGCGGATTCAACCGCATCATTTCCTTCTTCAGTAGCGGAATCTTGTGGGCCATTTTGCTCAGCTTTTGCAATGGCTGCAGCAAGATCATCCGGAAGCTTATCTAAAGGTTGAACTTGATGAATCGTTTCCTCGCTGGGACTTGCTGCTTCAGTTTCAGCAGCTTGAGCCACCTGAAGACCAAATATACTAGCTCCAATCATAACCGAAGCCGCACCAATGGCAAATTTACGAATACTATAATGACATCGTCTTTCAAAAAATCTCTTATCCATTATTGTTCCTTTCCAATATTCTAGTAAGCGATTACATTTTACTCCAAAAAATAAACCTCCCTCTAGACGCTTACTTATTTTATCCATATAAATATTGATGCTTTTAATATATCAAAATAGTAGAGTTTTTTCAATAATTTGTAGAAGTTTTACTGTAATTTTATTAAAATAAGTGCAAGAAAAAACAAGTTCACTTTTTAGAACTTGTTTCTTCACTATCTAAAATAAATGCTTGTTCTATCTATCCAAGCTACGCAATGCAGCCTGATAAGTTTGCTCCATTAGCATAGTAATGGTCATAGGCCCAACTCCACCAGGTACAGGCGTGATATGACTAGCTATTGGCGCAACAGCCTCATAGTCAACATCTCCACAGAGCTTGCCATTTTCATCTCGGTTCATCCCCACATCAATAACAACAGCCCCAGGTTTGACAAAGTCAGCAGTCACAAATTTGGCACGACCGATTGCTACCACAAGAATATCAGCTTTAGAAGCTACCTTAGCAAGGTTATGAGTTCGTGAGTGGGTCAAGGTTACAGTTGCATTCTTAGCCAACAGTAACTGGGCCATGGGTTTCCCAACAATATTGGAACGACCAATGACAACTGCATTTTTACCTTCTAAGTCAATCCCATACTCATGAAACATTTCCATAATACCAGCAGGAGTTGAAGGAATCATAACTGGGTGACCAGACCAAAGGCGTCCCATGTTGAGCGGATGAAAACCATCCACATCCTTTTCTGGATCAATGGCTAGTAGAACAGCCTCTTCATCGATGTGTTTTGGTAAAGGCAATTGAACCAAAATCCCATGCCAAGCTGGATCTTGATTGTATTTGGCAATCAATTCCAATAATTCCTCTTGGGTAATTGTTTCAGGAACTCGCACGACTTCACTTTGGAAACCTGCAGCTATCGCTGAACGTTCCTTGTTACGAACGTAAACCTGACTGGCTGGATTGTCCCCAACCAAAATAACCACCAAACCAGGCACCAAACCTGTCTCTTCCTTCAATTTCGCAGTCTTTTCAGCCAATTGTCCTTGTAGCTTGGCTGCAAGAGCCTTGCCATCAATAATCTGTGTCATGTGTTTTCTCTTTTCTAACAAATATCTTCTATTATATCAAAAAAACACTTGTCCCTCTAACACTTCTTACCTAAGAGACTTTATAGTCTGAAACTATAAGAAAAGGCCCACTTGGAGCTTTTCATGATATTCTTACAAAACCTTACTCAAGAAATCCTTGGTTCTTTGTTCTTGGGTTTGTTCAAAGACTTGCTCTGGAGTTCCGTCTTCGACAACAACACCGTCAGCCATAAAGATGACACGGTCTGCTACTTCACGCGCAAAGCCCATCTCATGTGTTACGATGACCATGGTCATACCTGACTTGGCAAGTTCCTGCATAACCGCTAGTACTTCCCCTACCATTTCTGGGTCTAGGGCAGAAGTCGGTTCATCAAAGAGTAGGACATCTGGTTCCATGGCAAGACCACGAGCAATAGCGATACGTTGTTGCTGCCCACCAGACAAACTTTGTGGATAAGCATTTGCCTTATCTGGTAAACCAACTTTTTCCAAGAGCTCATGCGCTCTTTTCTCAGCAACTTCCTTACTTTCCCCTTTGGTCTTGATAGGAGAAAGCGTGATGTTATCCTTCACTGTCATATTGGGGAAGAGATTGAACTGTTGGAATACCATTCCCATCTTTTCACGCATGGCAAAGAGGTCGTTTTTCTTATCTGTAATGTCTACTCCTTCAAAGATAACCTTTCCTTTTGTCGCTTCTTCGAGGAGATTCATAGAGCGAAGGAGGGTTGACTTCCCGCTACCTGACGGTCCGATAATCACCACTACTTCTCCCTTTTTAATCTCCAGATCAATTCCTTTTAAAACTTCATTCTTTCCAAAGCTTTTATGAAGGTTTTCAATTTTAATTAGCGTTTCAGTCATTATTTTTTCTCTCCTTGTCCCATACGATTTTCAAAAGCTTTCAAGGCTAGTGTCAAGATAGAGGTCATAATCAAGTAGTAAAAGGCTGCAAATAAGAGTGGAGTTAAAGGCAAGTAGGTGGTTGTTGACACCGTTGTAGCTCCATTCCACAATTCCATGACACCGATTGCTGACAAGAGTGAACTATCCTTGATAATGGTAATAAACTCATTCCCCAAGGCTGGCAAGATATTCTTGATGGCCTGTGGCAAGATGACATAGCGCATAGCATTTTTAGGACGAATCCCTAGAGAGTAAGCCGCCTCTAATTGCCCTTTAGGTACTGCATTGATACCAGCACGAACTGTTTCTGATACATAGGCACCACTATTCATAGAGATAATGATAATCCCTGGAATCAAACGTGAAAAATCAACTCCCAAAACTCCAATCTGAATTGTCGGAGCATTGATATGCATAAGAGCAAAAGCAATCATGATCTGTACCATCATAGGTGTTCCACGGAAAATCCAAATATAAACATTGGCAAGCCAAGCTATGGGCTTCATTTTCGAACGTTGAGCAAAAGCCAAGACTACCCCTAAAATTGTCCCCAAAAAGACAACCAAAACAGAGATCAAGACTGTTACAAGAGCACCATAGTTAAAATATGGCAGATATTTAGGTAAAAAAGAAAAATTCATAAATCCACTACTTTCTAATTTCTAACTTAAAACTTGTATGAGTATAACATGTTTTGAATAAAAATGCAATCATTTTCCTTTTATTTTCAATAAAATTTCAAAGAAAACAGAAATAGCGAGAAATCTTAGTTTTTTCTAGTCAAGTGGATACTCTTTATGGTAAAATAGTAACGATAAGAAATGGAGGAGAATCAAAATGGAATCACATTTGGTTAGAATCATCAACCGCCTAGAAGCAATGACAAAAGATGGTGGTAACTTAAAACGTAACTTTGAGCGCGAGGGAGTTGTTGTAGCTGAAGTTGCTTTTAACCATGATGAAGAAAATGGCCCAATCTTTACACTTCGTGATGTTGAAGCTCGTGAAACATATACTTTTGACAGCATCGACTTGATTGCGATGGAAATTTACGAACTTCTATACTAATAATAGATATACAGAGGTTGGGACAAAAGATCCCGACCTCACTTTTTATTAGCAATCAAACTTTGACGCGGTAGCTGATTGGACTTTTCGTTCGTCTTTTAGACTCCCAAAACTCCTAATCATCTTCGCGGGGCTGGGACTACGAAATCGAAACTTTGTCTATCGATTTCTGTCCCACCGCCTTTCACCAACGAGAATCCTTTTTGTATGACAAATAGGATTTTTTTCTTGCTATCAAAATCTTCTCCAGATTAGCGCTCTACTATTTATAGTGCTAGTATCCAATCTTTTTACTTGAATTGCCCAATAATCATGATATAATTAAATTATATACTTGTTTGACTATTTTTGACCTTTTAGATTTAGTCAAGACTAAGAAAGAAATGAGGTGGCGGTATGCTCTGTCAAAACTGTAAAATCAATGACTCAACGATTCATCTTTATACCAATCTCAATGGGCAACAAAAGCAAATCGATCTTTGCCAAAATTGCTACAAAATTATCAAAACAGATCCTAACAATAGCTTATTTAAAGGAATTACAGATTTAAACAACCGTGATTTTGATCCCTTTGGAGACTTCTTTAACGATCTCAACAACTTTAGACCTTCTTCTAATAACAACAATATCCCCCCAACTCAGTCAGGCGGTGGATACGGTGGAAATGGTGGCTATGGTTCCCAAAATCGTGGTCCTGCTCAAACACCACCACCAATTCAGGAAAAAGGACTCTTGGATGAATATGGTATCAATGTCACTGAGATTGCCCGTCTTGGAAATATTGACCCTGTAATTGGCCGTGACGAAGAGATTATCCGTGTCATTGAAATCCTCAACCGCAGAACAAAAAACAACCCTGTCCTCATCGGTGAGCCCGGTGTTGGTAAGACAGCTGTTGTCGAAGGTTTAGCTCAGAAAATTGTTGACGGTGATGTTCCCCATAAGCTTCAAGGCAAAGAAGTCATCCGCTTAGATGTCGTTAGCCTTGTTCAAGGAACAGGTATCCGAGGTCAGTTTGAAGAGCGCATGCAAAAACTCATGGAAGAAATTCGTGAGCGCGAGGATGTTATTCTCTTCATTGACGAAATTCATGAAATTGTCGGTGCTGGTTCAGCAGGAGAAGGGAATATGGATGCAGGAAATATCCTAAAACCAGCTCTTGCTCGTGGCGAACTCCAACTGGTTGGTGCTACTACCCTCAATGAATATCGCATCATCGAAAAAGATGCTGCCCTTGAACGTCGTATGCAACCTGTCAAAGTTGATGAACCAACCGTTGAAGAAACCATTATTATCCTGAAAGGTATCCAAAAGAAATACGAAGATTACCACCACGTTCATTATACTGACGGCGCTATCGAAGCGGCCGCTACCCTTTCTAACCGCTACATCCAAGATCGTTTCTTGCCAGACAAGGCCATTGACCTTCTAGATGAAGCTGGTTCAAAAATGAACTTAACCTTGAATTTTGTAGATCCTAAGGTCATCGACCAACGCTTAATCGAAGCAGAAAATCTCAAGGCACAAGCAACCCGCGATGAAGATTTTGAAAAAGCAGCCTACTTCCGTGACCAGATTGCCAAATATAAGGAAATGCAAAAGACCAAGGTAACGGATCAGGATACCCCAATCATCAGCGAAAAGACGATTGAACACATCATCGAACAAAAAACTAATATTCCAGTTGGTGATTTGAAAGAAAAAGAACAATCTCAACTCATCAACCTAGCAGATGACCTCAAGGCTCATGTTATTGGTCAAGATGATGCAGTTGATAAGATCGCTAAGGCTATCCGTCGTAACCGTGTTGGACTCGGTACTCCAAACCGTCCAATCGGTAGCTTCCTTTTTGTTGGTCCTACCGGTGTCGGTAAAACAGAACTTTCTAAACAGCTGGCCATCGAACTCTTTGGTTCTGCTGACAGCATGATTCGCTTTGACATGAGTGAATACATGGAAAAACACAGCGTGGCTAAACTCGTTGGTGCCCCTCCAGGATACGTAGGCTATGATGAAGCAGGTCAATTGACTGAAAAAGTTCGTCGTAACCCCTACTCACTAATCCTCTTGGATGAAGTTGAAAAAGCCCATCCAGATGTTATGCATATGTTCCTTCAAGTCTTGGACGATGGTCGTTTAACGGATGGTCAAGGTCGTACTGTTAGCTTTAAAGACGCCATCATTATCATGACCTCAAATGCAGGTACAGGTAAGGCAGAAGCTAGTGTTGGATTTGGTGCTGCTAGAGAAGGCCGTACTAACTCTGTTCTTGGAGAATTAGGCAACTTCTTTAGCCCAGAATTCATGAACCGTTTTGATGGCATTATCGAATTCAAGGCCCTCAGCAAGGAAAATCTCCTTCAAATCGTTGATCTCATGTTAGATGATGTCAATCAACGTCTCTCAAGCAATAACATCCATTTAGATGTAACAGATAAGGTTAAGGAGAAACTTGTAGACCTTGGTTATGATCCAAAAATGGGAGCTCGTCCACTACGTCGTACCATTCAAGATCATATCGAAGATGCGATTACAGACTACTACCTTGAAAATCCAAGCGAGAAAAACCTCAAAGCCGTCATGACTAGCAATGGTAAAATCATGATTAAATCAAAAAATAAATTGGAAACAGTTGACTCAAATGACTAATTCCACATACTAAAAGAATGTTCTTACTTGACAGTAAGAGCATTCTTTAATATGATAGAAAGAAAGCGCACACATAAAGGAGAAATTTATGACAAATCCAACCTTTGGAGAAAAAAAAGAGGGTGTAACCTACAAAACTAGATATGGTGTTTATGCAGTCATCCCTGACTCAGCACTTGAAAAGATTATCCTCGTTCAAGCTCCAAATGGTGCATGGTTCTTGCCTGGTGGCGAGATTGAAGCAGGTGAAGATCATTTTGAAGCTCTCAAACGAGAACTGATTGAAGAATTAGGTTTTACAGCTGAGATTGGCACTTATTATGGACAAGCAGATGAATATTTCTATTCCAGCCATCGTGATACTTACTACTACAATCCAGCCTATCTTTACGAAGCTACTTCTTATCAAGAAATCCAAAAACCTTTGGAGGACTTCAATCATCTAGCTTGGTTCCCAATCGATGAAGCCATTGCTAACTTAAAACGTGGCAGTCATAAATGGGCAATTGAAGCCTGGAAAAAACAGCATCAAGTTTAAATTAACTTTTCCAATTTTTCCAAAAAGTGCTATAATAGAAATAGAAACACAGGAGGAAAGCCTATGAAGCTCATCAACACTACTAATTCTCACTCAAACCTTGTTAAAAGCCAACTGGAGAGTACCGACGCTACACTCGTAGAAGTCTACTCTGCAGGCAACACTGATGTTATCTTTACTCAGGCACCGCTTCATTATGAAATCCTCATTTCCAATAAACATCGTGCTATCCGCGAACAAGAAATAGAAAAAATCCAAGAATTTTTCTTGAATCGCAAGATCGAAAAGCAAAATATCGATGAAGCTAATATCAAGACCCTCTACTCTGAAAAATTGATTGAAATCTCAATCCCAACAAAATAAAACTTAGCAATATTTGGACAACACTCTAAAAATTCTAACTTTTTAGAGTGTTCTTTGTCTGTCTAATCCTATATTCTAGAATCAGATTCAGTGTTACAGAAAGAGTTTTCTAACAATCCTTCAACTGACTAAGTTTGGCAATATTTTTTTTTAAAACTCGGTACTTGATCATCAAAACAATTAATTTTACTATTATAATTTACTAACATTAAAAAAGGAGCTCATAAATGGAGAAAATAGTATACAGAAAAGCAAGGCTAGACGAATACCAAAAAATTGGAAAAGTAATAGCCGATAGCTTCTTTGATTATCCATTTTTAACTCTAATCATAGATGATCTCAAGAAACCTGAAAACTATCCTGCTTTTTTAGAACTATTGGAAAGTCTCCTGACTCGCCTCTATATCAAAGAAGAGACCTGTTTAGTAGCTGAACAAGACGCAGAAATCCTAGCTGTCGCCTTATTACAACAAAATGATTTTTCTATCCTATCTTACTTGCTAAATGGTGTCATAAAACTGTTTCGCTACATTAGTCCTCGAAATTTTTTGAAGTATCTTGATTTAGTAGACCGTTCCGAAGAACATTTGAAAAAATCTAATAGCTTTGACTGGTATTTGATGCTCCTTGCAGTCAATTCATCCGTTAAAGGACAAGGTGTGGGCAGTGCTTTTCTTAGAGACGCAGTTGAGCCTTATGTCAAATCCAAGGGCTGCAAGCGCTTAGGACTCATTACCAGTACAGAAAAAAATGTTCCATTCTATAAAAAGAATGATTATGAATTGCTAGATTTTATGGAGTTAGAGTATGGGGCTAAGTCTATTGGAAACTGGGCTTTTTTAAAAACTATCAATAAATAAAGTAAAAAAGGAGTTTAAATCAACTCCTTTTTACTTTATTTAACTGCTTCTTTCAAGGCGTCAACCTTATCCAAGCGTTCCCATGGAAGATCGATATCTGTACGTCCCATGTGTCCATAAGCCGCAGTTTGACGGTAGATTGGACGTTTGAGATCAAGCATTTGGATGATTCCTGCTGGACGAAGGTCAAAGATTTGACGCGCTGCTTTTTCAAGCTTGCTTTCAGCTACTGTTCCAGTACCGAAGATATCGATACGAACAGATACAGGTTGGGCTACACCAATGGCATAAGCCAATTGAACTTCTGCTTTCTTAGCCAGACCTGAAGCAACGATGTTTTTTGCAATGTAGCGAGCTGCATAAGAAGCTGAACGGTCAACCTTAGTCGCATCCTTACCAGAGAAGGCACCACCACCGTGGCGTGAGTAACCACCATAAGTATCCACGATAATCTTACGACCAGTCAAACCTGAGTCTCCTTGAGGTCCTCCGATAACGAAACGACCGGTTGGATTGATGAAGAATTTAGTTTCGTCGTCAAGATAAGAAGCTGGAATCACTTCTTTGATAACCTTGTTAATCACATCTTCATGAATTTGTTCATTGCTAACTTCTGGATCGTGTTGAGTTGAAATAACAACTGTATCCACGCGTACTGGCTGGTCATTTTCATCATACTCAACAGTAACTTGAGATTTAGCATCTGGTCGAAGATAGCTAATTTCACCAGACTTACGAAGCTCTGCCAAACGACGAACCAACTTGTGGCTGAGTGAGATTGGAAGTGGCATGAGTTCTTCAGTTTCATTAACCGCAAAACCAAACATGAGACCTTGGTCTCCAGCTCCAATCAAATCAAGTGGATCTTGATCTGCGTTTCCACGAACTTCCAAGGCTTCATTAACACCTTGGGCGATATCTGGAGATTGCTCTACCAATGATGGATGAACTCCTACTGTTTCAGCTGAGAATCCATATTCAGTGTTGGTATAGCCAATCTCTGCAATCGTATCACGTACCACACGGTTAATATCTACATAGGCATTGGTTGAAATTTCACCAAAAACATGAACTGAACCAGTATAAACAGCTGTTTCAGCAGCAACGTGGGCTTCTGGATCTTGCTCTAAAATAGCATCCAAGATAGCATCTGAAATCTGGTCTGCAATCTTATCTGGATGCCCCTCAGATACAGATTCAGACGTGAATAATTTACGTTCTGACATAAAAATGTCCCCCCTTAAAAAATATTCGTTATAGAGTTACAAAGTACTGGTAGAGAATCGATAAACGACCTTCACTACCACCTTATCGGGACCATATAACCTAATTATTATAACACGAATCTTTAAAAAATACTCGTATGATTACTATTTTTCTCAGAAGGAAAATATTTTCTAATCCAAACCAAATAAAAAAACTCTTAAAGTAGATCTGATTTTACTTCAAGAGTATTGTTAAAAACTAATTATTTTCTAGATAAAACTCAAAACGTTCTCCGACGTATTGGCTCTTTACATACTCAAAAGCCGTTCCGTCATCAAAGTAAGAAACCTGAGTCAAACCTAAAATAGCATGCCCCTTTTCCACTTCCAGATAATGAGCAATTTTTTCCTTGGCTAAGCGAGCATATATAGTCTGGTGAGACTTACCAATCCGATAACCATGTTTCTGCAAGGTTTGAAAGAAGTGCTTGGTTACTTCTTCTTTCTTAAAATTTTTGATAAATTTCTCAGGAATCGACGCCACTTCATAGACAACAGGGACTTTGTCAGCATAGCGAACACGTTCCATCCGGATAATATTTTCAGTGGCCTTAATCCCTAATTTTTCAACTTCTTGCTCATTAGGGATCGTTCGACGATAGGAAATCAGATGACTCGATGGTGTTTTACCCTGAGCTTTTACAATTTCCGTAAAACTAGTTGTCCCACGCATTTTTTCCTGAACACGAGTACTAGAAACAAAGGTCCCACTACCCACACGACGCTCCAAAACCCCCTCCTCGACCAAAAGGGAGATGGCTTGACGCAGAGTCATACGGCTAACTTCAAATTCCTCAGCTAAATCTCGCTCACTTGGAAGTCTTTCCCCAATTTTCCAACTTCCCTCATCAATGTCTTTCTTGATTTGGTCGTGGATTTTCATATAAGCTGGTAACATGCTTGCTCACTTCTTTTCTTTATTTTTTCCATTGTACCCTATCTTATGGGGAAAAGTCAAACTGTACTTGTTTGGTTGGTAATTCTGGGGCATTTATGATAGAATATTCAAGAAGATATTTCTTTTAAGAAAGGGAAAAGATGACCAACATTTCAACTGATTTGCAAGATGTCGAAAAGATCATCGTACTGGACTATGGTAGCCAGTACAACCAACTCATCTCACGTCGTATCCGTGAGATTGGTGTCTTTTCAGAACTAAAAAGTCACAAGATTTCGGCTGACGAAGTCCGTGCTATCAATCCTATCGGGATTGTACTTTCAGGTGGTCCAAACTCTGTTTACGAAGAAGGATCATTTGATATTGACCCAGAGATTTTTGAACTTGGAATTCCAATTTTAGGAATCTGCTACGGTATGCAGCTTTTGACTCACAAGCTTGGAGGAAAGGTTGTTCCTGCAGGTGACGCGGGTAACCGTGAATATGGACAATCCACTCTTACTCACACTGAGTCTGCTCTTTTTGCCGGAACTCCAGAAGAACAACTTGTCTTGATGAGCCACGGGGATGCTGTTACTGAAATTCCTGCTGATTTCATTCGTACTGGTACATCAGCTGACTGTCCTTATGCATCAATCGAAAATCCAGACAAGAAAATCTATGGTATCCAATTCCACCCAGAGGTTCGTCATTCAGTTCACGGCTATGATATCCTTCGTAACTTCGCTTTGAATATCTGTGGTGCCAAAGGCGATTGGACTATGGATAACTTCATCGAGATGCAAATCAAACAAATCCGTGAAAAAGTTGGAGACAAACGTGTTCTCCTCGGACTTTCTGGTGGTGTTGACTCTTCTGTTGTTGGGGTTCTCCTTCAAAAAGCTATCGGAGATCAATTGATCTGTATCTTTGTAGACCACGGTCTTCTTCGTAAAGGAGAAGCTGACCAAGTTATGGATATGCTTGGTGGTAAGTTTGGTTTGAACATTGTCAAAGCAGACGCTGCCAAACGCTTCTTGGATAAATTGGCTGGTGTGTCTGATCCTGAACAAAAACGTAAGATTATCGGTAACGAGTTTGTCTATGTCTTTGATGATGAAGCAAGCAAGCTAACAGACGTGAAATTCCTTGCTCAAGGAACACTATATACAGACGTTATCGAGTCAGGTACGGATACTGCACAAACCATCAAGTCTCACCACAATGTGGGTGGTCTTCCAGAAGACATGCAGTTTGAACTCATCGAACCACTTAACACTCTTTACAAGGATGAGGTTCGTGCCCTTGGTACCGAACTTGGTATGCCAGACCACATCGTATGGCGCCAACCATTCCCAGGTCCAGGTCTTGCAATTCGTGTCATGGGTGAAATCACTGAAGAAAAACTTGAAACTGTTCGTGAATCAGACGCAATCCTTCGTGAAGAAATCGCCAAAGCTGGTCTTGACCGCGATATCTGGCAATACTTCACTGTTAACACTGGCGTTCGTTCAGTAGGGGTTATGGGAGATGGCCGTACTTACGACTACACCATCGCTATTCGTGCTATCACTTCTATCGACGGAATGACAGCTGACTTCGCTAAGATCCCTTGGGAAGTCCTCCAAAAAATCTCAGTTCGTATCGTAAACGAAGTTGACCACGTTAACCGTATCGTCTATGATATTACAAGTAAACCACCTGCAACTGTTGAGTGGGAATAAAGTCAACAAACTTAAAAAAGCCTAGAAATTAATATTTCTAAGGCTTTTTATTTTACTCTGACAACATTTTAACAATTAAAACTATTTTTCTATATGAAACCAAATCTTTTTAATTTGATAATAGAAATTTGCATTATAAATATGATATACTAAGAAAAAAGAAATTTATTTTTTATAAATTAACTAACTAAAAAATTACTTATTGTTAAATAATTACTAAAAATTTTTAACTAGAATAATAGGATTATAGCAGATAATATGGAAATTTATTTTTTATCCTCGAACAAATATAAAATCAAAGAGGTCAGTGATATACTTGGATCAACGAATATACAAATAAAATCTTTCAATAAAAAGATTAATGAAATCCAAAGTGATAATATGGTTGAAATTGTAACTGATAAAGTTATCAAAGGTTTTAAAGAAATAGGACGACCAATTATTGTGGAACAAACAGGACTACTCATAAAAAATTTTGGTGATCTACCCGGTGGATTAACACAAGTGTTTTGGGATTCGTTAGAAGCAGATAATTTTAGCAAATTTTTTTCTAAAAAAGGTACAGCTTCGGCTACAGCAAAGACAATTGTAGCATTTTGTGATGGGAAAAAAATAACAACATTCGAAGGTATAATTCAAGGGACAATAGTATCTCCTCCAAGAGGAAATCGCGATTTTCAATGGGATTGTGTTTTTCAACCGGAGGGGTATGATGAAACTTTTGCTGAAATGGGCTCGAAAAAGAATGATATTTCTATGAGAAAAGAGGCTTTATATAAGCTGAAATCATTTTTGGAGGAGAGCTTTCATGATGAATAAGCTAAAAAAAGATATTAAGAATGGCGAGGTTATCTTATTTGTAGGAGCAGGTGTTTCGAAAACTATTAACTTGCCTACATGGAGTGAACTTATTGATTATATTGCAACAGATTTAGGTTATGACAAAACTATTTTTTCTTGCTACGGAGATGCATTAACACTGGCAGAATATTACAAAATAAATAAGGGGCATATTGGAGAACTAAGAAGTTGGATGGATACTCAATGGAATGTGGATGATAATGTAATTCTAAATTCTACAGTCCATTCCACTATAGTAAATATGAATTTTCCAATAATTTATACAACAAATTATGATCACTGTTTAGAAAAAGCTTTTTCTTTAAATGATAAAGAATATACAAAGATTGTAAGTGTTGATGATTTAGTTAATATAAAGAAAAATAGTACTCAGATTATAAAATTTCATGGTGATACAATTTCAGATTCATCTATTGTCCTTGCTGAGAGTGATTATTTTGAAAGACTTGCTTTTGAATCTCCTTTAGATATTAAATTAAGAGCAGATATGTTAAGCAAATCAATTTTATTTTTAGGATACAGCTTATCAGATATAAACATTAGATTACTGATTTATAAATTAGATCAATTATGGAAAAAGAGTAATAATAATTCAAATCGTCCTCAATCATATATTTTTCTTCCTACACCTAATCCTATTCAAGAGCAAGTATTAAGTGAAAGAGGAGTAATCCCTATTGTGGGTGAGAGTATTGATAAAAAGGAAAGCATGGAGAGGTTTCTAGATTCACTTAAATAAATATCTAAACTGGATATAGTTATATCCAGTTAAACAACAAATTTAATGTTTTTTAATATGTACAAGTACAAATTTATAACTTCGTATAATTCCTGATAAAAACTTTTTTATAATAAAGCCTTCAAAAAAACGC
>NZ_JBYQGQ010000011.1:0-72195 GCF_058200215.1 Streptococcus sp. SCPM-O-B-15304 (M98)
GTGTTCTAAAAGTTCATGGAGACAGATCATTCCCTCTTGGTCCCAATCCTCTTTCTCCCACAGGTGAAGATAGTAATCTTTTCTACATTTATAAACAATTCCTTTTACCTTCTCATAGTACTTCTCAAGCATTTGCTTTCCCCCTTTCTCTGCTTGTAGTATAGCAGTGAAAGGGGGAAAGAAGAGTCGTCTTTCCTATCTTGTGTTTTTTCATGTCTGTAATGTTATTGATTATCAGTTTGTAATTCACATAAAGCTTGCTAGTTTTTCATAGTCTAATTTTCAGACAAAGCAAAAAGCCCACTGTTGTAGGCTTTTTGTAAAACAAATCTTAAAATTAAAGCATTTTGTTGTAGAATTCAACGACAAGGGCTTCGTTGATTTCTGGGTTGATCTCGTCACGTTCTGGCAAACGAGTCAATGAACCTTCCAATTTTTCAGCATCGAATGATACGAATGCTGGACGTCCAAGAGTTGCTTCTACTGCTTCAAGGATAGCTGGAACTTTCAATGATTTTTCACGAACTGAGATCACTTGACCTGGAGTTACACGGTATGATGGGATATCAACGCGTTTTCCGTCAACAAGGATGTGGCCGTGGTTTACGAATTGACGAGCTTGACGACGAGTAGTCGCAAGACCAAGACGGTAAACAACGTTATCCAAACGACGTTCCAAAAGAAGCATGAAGTTGAAACCTAGGATTCCGCCTTTGATTTTTGTAGCTTGTACGAACAAGTTACGGAATTGTTTTTCACCTACACCGTAAGTGAAACGAAGTTTTTGTTTTTCAGCCAATTGCAAACCGTATTCTGACAATTTAGAACGGTTGTTTGGTCCGTGTTGTCCTGGTACGTAGTTACGACGTGCCAATTCTTTACCTGTACCTGTAAGTGAAAGGCCAAGGCGACGAGCTTGTTTCCAAGATGGTCCTGTATAACGTGACATGTGAATGTCCTCCTGATATAAATAATATTTCGGTGGAAATAGTCACTTAGAAAGCCCTGATTCGTGCAGATGCCCTTCGCCTAAACAGCCAAGGTTACTTATTATAAGACACCTGTTGACGAGCTTCATGCTTTCCTGCTGATATTTCACACAAAATCCATTCTACCATGAATGGCTGGATTTGTAAAGGGGGGTTAAGCTTTATTTTCACTACCAGAAAGGTTGAGAAGGAGGGTAAAGGTACTTCCTAGGCCGTACTGGCTGGTAACTGTGATTTCTCCACCTAATTGATGGGCTAATTCACGCGCAATAGCAAGACCTAAGCCATGACCACCTGTTTTCATATTGCGCGAAGTTTCGACACGATAAAGGCGTTTGAAAATATTCTCCAAGTCCTCTGGGGCAATTCCCTGCCCCTCATCGGTCACACTGATTGAAAGCTGGCTATTCTCCAGCTTAGCTACCACCTCCAGTTTGGTTCCTGGAGCAGAGTATTTAAAAGCGTTATTGACCAGATTCACCAAGATACGAGAAAGTTTGGCATAATCTCCGTCAACTCGAGCAGACTCAGGAATTACCTGTAAGTGGACATCTCGCTCCTCCTGCTCAATCAAGAACTGAAATTCACTCATGCACTCAATCAAGAGCTGATCCAGAAAAATGCTGTCTTTACTAGTCGTCTCCGCCTGATTTCTAGCTGTGTTAAGGGTTAAAAAATTCAACTCTTCAACCAGTTTATTAAGCCGTTCTGTCTGGCGTCCAATGGTTGCTAGATAATGGGCTTGTTCTCCTTCTTTGATAACCCCGTCCAAAATCCCTTCTACCGTCGCTTGGATCGAAGTGATGGGGGTCTTGATATCATGCGACAGCTGGGCAATCATCAAGCCCTTTTCCCGTTCGCTTTCTTCCAAGGAATCAAAGGTCGCCTGTAAATCATGTGACATTTCATTAAAAGCCTGACCTAACTGCTGAAATTCTACAGGCCCTTGAACCTCCAGATTTGAAGGAAAATCTTTGTCCGCTACTCGCTTGGCATGTTCCTTGAGTTTACCCAATGAAGTAAAGACCGGTGATAGGAGATAGAGACTAATCCCAGCACCAACAAAACTTGCCATGAGAGTCATTCCCACTAGGAAATAAATCTCTCTTTCGTCAATTAACATTCGCTGGACCGCCCAAAAAACTACGATAATCGTTAGGAGTGTTGAAATGATATAACCCACTAGAATATAACTTTTTAATTTCATTGACTACCTCGTGCTTTCTCAATTTTATAGCCCAAGCCCCAAACGGTTTTGATGGTGGGCGTTTCTGCACTGGCATATTTAGCCAACTCCTGTCGAAGAGCATGAATATGAACATTCAAGGTATTGGTATCATCCACATAGTCTTCTTGCCAGACCTTTTCATAGAGATCTGTCTTAGAGAAAACCCGCTTTGGATTGCTGGCTAAAAGCCATAAAAGCTCGAAGGATTTGACTGTCAAATCAAGTGCTACATCTCCGACTTGGACCTCATGACTACCGTGATTCATCCGTAAATCCCCGAGACTGACGACCTCTGTCTCACCTCCACGATGAAGGCGACGCAAGATATTGTGGACACGTAAAACTAGCTCACGTGGGCTAAAGGGCTTGGCAATAAAGTCGTCTGCCCCCAAGCTCAGGCCATAAATCTTGTCTTGCTCACTGGTCTTAGCCGTGATAAAGAGAAAAGGCTGATCTGGAGAATGATACTGAACCTCACTAATCAAATCATAGCCATCCAGCCGAGGCATCATGATATCTGTAATAATCAAATCAATCGATTTTCGCTTGAAGATTTCTAAAGCCTCTACTCCATCATGAGCCACCAAAACCTGATAACCCGCCTGAACCAGATAACGTTGATGAATATCTGTGATTTCTACCTCGTCGTCAACGAGTAAAATGGTCTTTCCCATCTGTCTCTCCTTTGAAAAAAACAGTGCTATACCACAATAGTATAACACTATTTTAATCGCTTTACGAGCATTCTAAACCATATCTAGATTTTTTAAATCCTAGATATAAAGTCTGTAGCTAGACTAGTCATTATCCTCTTTTTTAGCTTTCAAACCGAGACCACCTAGCAGTCCGGCCAAGGCGAGGCCAAAGAATCCAATAGTAGCCATTGATGTTTGGGCTTCACCAGTATATGGAAGCATGCCTTTTGGTTCTTTCATTTGATCAGCCATCATTGGACTTGATACCTTATTATTAGATGCCATCTTGCCTTCATCAGACATTTTGCTTGAGGCTGCTGGAGCTTGGTCTTGCTTCATACTTGGAGTTGCCATTAGCTGACTAACATTCATGGTTTTGTCTCGCTCTTTGTTAGGCATCATCTTATCCTGGCTAGCAGCTGGCATTTGAGCTTTCATATTAGAAGTACCTTGATGACTATTCATCATTGGAGTCGGCATAGCTGAACCATTAGAAGATGGAACGAAACCTGACTGCATCGGAATAAGAGACTGATGTCCATTCAAGTTCACTGTCAAATCCTTAGTCGCTACGAGGTTATTCAAATCTGCTTTGCCATCTTTCGCACCATACACTTTAATAGTAGCTTTATAGCTTTGAGTGCCGTTTTGTTTTAACAAGTCAAGCAGCTCTTTATCTGATTTACCTTGAGTACCTGCCAAATCCACTTCATAGAAGTAGAGACCTTTGCCCAATTTCTCTACTGGTGGGAGAGCAGGATTTTTAGCTGAACCGTTGTCTGACCATGGGGCCTTGTCTGAGACTTTCAAGATAAGACGAGTCAACATACCGTCTCCGGCGAAGAATTCATACGGAATAACTTGATTAACACCAGCTGTGAATGGGCCAGGGAAATTAGCCTTGTCCAAGTAAGTAGCTGGGACATCTACTGTGTCTTTGGTATTATCAGCCACGCCTTTTTGAACTTCAGCTGGAGTGGTCAAGCCATTCAAGTTGACATCCAAATTTTTAGTGACTACAAGATTAGTTAAGTCAGGCTTGCCATCTTTTGCACCGTACACTTTGATGGTAGCTTTATAACTTTGCGTACCGTTTTGTTTCAAGAGGTCAAGAAGGTCTTTGTCAGATTTGCCTTGAGTACCTGCTAAGTCCACTTCATAGAAGTAAAGACCTTTGCCCAATTTTTCTACTGGTGGAAGGGCCGGATTTTTAGCTGAGCCATTGTCTGACCATGGAGCCTTGTCGGATGCTTTCAAGATCAGACGAGTCAACATACCGTCACCAGCGAAGAATTCATATGGAATGACTTGGTTGACACCGGCTGTGAATGCGCCAGGGAAGTTAGCCTTGTCCAAGTAAGTAGCTGGAACATCAACTGTGTCTTTGGTATTATCAGCCACACCTTTTTGCACTTCAGCAGGAGTGGTCAAGCCGTTCAAGTTCACTGTCAAATCCTTAGTCGCTACGAGGTTAGTCAAATCTGCTTTGCCATCTTTCGCACCGTACACTTTAATAGTAGCTTTATAGCTTTGAGTGCCGTTTTGTTTTAAGAGGTCAAGAAGCTCTTTATCTGATTTGCCTTGAGTACCTACCAAGTCTACTTCATAGAAGTAAAGGCCTTTGCCCAATTTCTCTACTGGTGGAAGGGCCGGATTTTTGGCTGAGCCGTTGTCGGACCATGGGGCTTTGTCTGAGGCTTTCAAGATAAGGCGAGTTAACATACCATCCCCGGCGAAGAATTCATATGGAATCACTTGGTTGACTCCGGCTGTGAATGGGCCTGGGAAGTTGGCCTTGTCCAAGTAAGTAGCTGGGACATCTACTGTGTCTTTGGTGTTATCAGCCACACCTTTTTGCACTTCAGCTGGAGTGGTCAAGCCGTTCAAGTTGACATCCAAATTTTTAGTCGCTACGAGGTTGCTCAAATCAGCCTTGCCATCTTTTGCACCGTACACTTTGATAGTTGCTTTATAGCTTTGAGTGCCGTTTTGTTTTAACAAGTCTAACAAGTCTTTATCAGATTTTCCTTGAGTACCTGCCAAATCTACTTCATAGAAGTAAAGGCCTTTGCCCAATTTCTCTACTGGTGGGAGAGCAGGATTTTTGGCTGAGCCATTGTCTGACCATGGAGCCTTGTCGGACGCTTTCAAGATAAGGCGAGTCAACATACCGTCACCAGCGAAGAATTCGTATGGAATGACTTGGTTGACGCCAGCTGTGAATGGGCCTGGGAAGTTAGCTTTGTCCAGGTAAGTTGCTGGGACGTCCACTGTATCTTTGGTGTTGTCGGCTACGCCTTTTTGCACTTCAGCTGGAGTAGTTGCTGGTTGAGCTTCACTGGCTTCGCGGTCTTGTCCAGAAACTGTAGACGCAGGACTCTCCACAGGTTTAACTGCATCTTCTGTTGGTTTCTTAGAGTCAGGTTGTGCTTGCACTTCTTCTTTTGGTGCTACTACCGGCTCTTTAGCAGTTGCGTCCGATTTTTCTGAAGAGCTTGTCGTATCCAAACTTGCTTTAGGTGTTGAGTCTGCCTGTTCTGAAGGAAGAGTAGTATCCACTGCTTCTTTGAGTAGCTCTGCTGGTAAGTCGCTCTTTTCACTCACCGAATCTGCATCTGGCACGACTTGAGCAGTGGTCGGATTGACCACATCAGCACGCGCAGAACTTGGTTGACCAACTAGGACAAAGAAGCCACTGGCCACAACAACTGAGGCAACACCGACACTAAGACGGCGGATAGACCAACGAGTATATCTCTGATTTGGATTGAATTTCATAGGATTCTCCTTAGAGTTTTTCTTTATTTGATGACTCTAGTATAATCTCCTAAAATTAAAAAGGATTAAGAAAAAGTTAAAATTTTTCTTAAATCCCTCTTATAAAATACTTATATTGACTCAATAGTCGTTGAAAAAAGAATAGTCATTCCTCTTCTACTCACTGAGGCTTGCTAGGGCATCCAAATATTGGTTATTAATCACTGCCATGATATAGGTATCCGGTTTTAATAAATCATTTGGTCCAAACTGTACATCTAAGGGAGCATTTTCGTAGTCACGAAAACCGAGGATATTGAGATTGTACCGTCCTCGAAGATCAAGTTGACTTAGACTCTTACCTGACCACGATTGTGGAATTTTCATCTCGACAATCGAGACATTCTTGTCCAACTGAAAGACATCTACACTGTTATTAAAGAGAATCGTCTGTGCCAACGAACGACCCATCTCAAACTCTGGTGAAATGACTGAGTCTGCACCGATTTTTTCAAGGACTTTTTTTGCTGTATGGCTTTTAACCTTAGCAATAACAGTCGGTACCCCTAGACTCTTGCAATGCATGACTGCAAGAACACTAGACTCTAGATTTTCACCAGTTGCGACGACTACGGTATCGCAGGTATCAATTCCAGCTGATAGCAAGAGGTCCTCATCTGTGATATCTCCAACAACACCACGCACCAAGACTGGTTCAAATTGATTGATTCGTTCCTCATGGTTGTCAATAGCGATAATATTTATATCATGCTTGGCGAGAGCAGCCAGAACACTACTCCCAAAAATACCCAAGCCTAAAATTCCGATTGTCCGATCTGACATAGTTTATCCTTTCTTATCCTATGGTAATATCTGCTTTCATATAGTGGATCATATCTTTCTTATCTGGTCGATACTCAGCCAAACTAACTAATAGCGTCAGAGGTCCGATTCGCCCAACAAACATCAGTAGCATAATGACACTAAGTGCTAGCTTACCTAACTCTGGTGTCAAATTAGCAGTTACTCCAACCGTGGCAAGCGCTGAAATAGTTTCAAACATCAGGTAGATAAATTTCGGATTCCCTTCTGCTGTTATTCCTAGTAAAATCAAGCCAACCAGAAAAGTCAATAAAAAAATAATGAAGACACTGAATGATTTTTGGACTGTCCGAGGTTCAATCGTTCTTCTAGCCACATTTGCATGAGGTAACCCTAAAAACTCACTGCGTGCGAATACCAACAAGACAAAGAAGGTTGTGATTTTTAGTCCCCCTGCTGTACCGCCAGGTGCCCCACCCAGAAACATCTGCAAAATATAGATCATCAAGGTAACAGGCCTAGCCTGAGTAAAATCAATAGAAGCAAATCCTGCCGTCCGCATGCTGACAGTTTGGAAGAAACTAACCAGCAATTTATCTGGGAAGCTGAGATTGCCAATCGTTCCCGAATTGTTCCACTCTATCAAGAGGGTTGAAACTGTTCCAGCAAATAAAATCCCCGCTGTTAAGAAGAGGACTAGCTTAGTATGGAAGCGAAGCCGACGCTTTTTCTTCTTTCCTAATTGGGTAGCCAAGTCGAACCAAACCATGAAACCTAGACCACCCGTAATAATCAAGCCTGCTATCACTAAATTAATCAAAGGATCAGTTTGAAAAGCTACTAAACTTGTACTTCCAAAATTATCAAATCCAGCATTACAGAAAGCTGAAATTGCTACGAAAATGGAAGTAAAAATTCCTCGGCCCCAACCAAACTCGGGGACAAAGCGAAAACTTAACAGAAAGGCTCCGAATCCTTCTACTAGAAAAGTCGTCACGAAGATGGAACGTAGAAAATCCCTCAGAGACTGGGTTTCTTCGAAGCTAAAGCTCTCCAGAATCGTTTCTCGACCTCGAAGACTGAGTTTTTGCTTGCCCTGGATATAGAAAATTCCGATAAAGGTCATGAGACCCAAACCACCAATCTGAATCAAGAACATACAGATCAGCTGCCCCCAGACATTGTAGGTCGAAGCGACAGGTAAGGTAAAAAGTCCTGTCACACAGACCATAGATACGGCTGTAAATAAATGATCAAAGTAACCGGCATGAGATGTTGGAGATTGTGCAAATGGCAGACTCAAAAGGAGAGACCCCAAGAGAATAACCAAAGCAAAACTTAAAAAGATTCTCCGAGCGGGTGATAAACGTCCTAGAATGGTATTTATTTTTTCAACAATTGATTTTAATAACATAGCTACATTGTACCACAAAAATCTGAGAATACTCACATATGACTAACGATCTCAAGGCAGAGACCTAGCGCCTTGTCAAAAGCTTCTGAACCCCAATCGCGGCTATCATAATTTTCTAAATCTGCTAGAGAGTCGGCTGTAAATAGAAGTTGTCCCCAAACGACTCCTCGAAGCTGGGCAACTGCTGCAAGAGCTGCACACTCCATCTCCACAACTGCACAGCCTTCTTCCTTGCGATAGGCAACTTTTTCAGCTGTTTCTCGGTAAAAACCATCTGTCGACCAGGCCATCACTTCCTCATAAGGAACCCCTAATTGTTCCAAGACTTGCTCAATGGCTGAAACAGCTTCTACATGAACATCCATATAACGAGAAGGCGGCGCATAATGGTAACTAGTTCCTTCATCACGCAGGGCTCGGACTGGAACCAGAAAGGCATTTTCTTCTATATTACTCAGCACCCCGCAGGTTCCCGTGGAGATGATTTTCTCTACACCGTAGCCAAGCAACCAATCCATAAACTGAGCCGCAGGGGCAGAACCAACAGGAGCCTGAGCCAGACATACTTCCTCACCCTTGTAACTCATGACATAGACAGGATAGGTTTTAGTGGCAGAAACAAACTCCCCTACGCACTCTGCTTCTACTTCCTGAGCATAGCGGTCAATCTCTTCTTCCAAAAATGCATAGATGCACTTCTTTGGCAACTGTAAATCTAATCCTTCGTGATTTGGCATGATGACTGCCTGAGGATTATCATCAAACTCTAAAATAGGAATGGCATGTTTTTGAATCATAGAGTACCTCCTCTAAATTTGTACTATTATAACAAAAGCAAAACGAAAGTCAAGACGGAAGCCTAAGTCAAATCAGAAAAAACCTACCTTAAGTAGGAAACAACAATTAAATGCTTTTTTCGTCATAATAAACTTGCTATAGCTTAGGAATTATTTTATAATAGATTGAATTTAAAAAAGTGAGGGAGTTTTATGAAATTCTATTCCTATGACTATGTGCTCAGTCAGATTAGTCAACAGAATTGGGTCATGATTATCGTATCAGCTTTACTGCTTATCGTGACTGGATTTTTTGCATTTAAAGCTTTCAAAGATAAAAAAGGGAGCAAGTTCCGTGAATTATCGCTCATTTCTATTTTGACCTTAATCGCATTCGTTTTGATAAGCATTACGAATCTTCAAAACAGTCAATCCAATGATAATCAATTCCGCTCTTCCCTAAACTTTATCGAAGTCGTTTCAAAAGAATTAGGTGTAGATAAAAAAGAGGTCTATGTCAATACCTCAGCAGTAACTGATGGAGCTATTATTAAGGTTGGCGAACATTTTTATCGTACCATTAGCGGGACTGACCAAGATAGCTATTTATTAGAAAAAATGGAACTCTATAAATCAGATGTTGAACTCGTGGAGGTTGAAAAATGATAAGCTTTTTTGCTACAATTGCAATTAAATTGGCCTTGGGGCTTCTTTCTCTTGTTTTTGTTATTAACGTAACAGGTAAAGGAAATCTAGCACCAAGTTCTGCAGTGGACCAAATTCAGAACTTTGTTCTCGGGGGTATTATCGGTGGGGTTATCTACAATAGTTCTATTACCATCATCCAATACATTGTTATCCTCATTATTTGGACTATTCTCATTTTACTCCTTAAATGGTTGAATACCAATGTTTCCTTCATCAAACATCTGATTGACGGAAAACCTACGATTATCATTAAAAATGGAACATTAGATCCAGAAGCTTGTCGCTCAAAAGGTCTTGCAGCCGCAGATGTAGCTCTTAAATTGCGCTCTCAAGGAATCTTCCAACTGAAGGATGTCAAGAGAGCTGTGATTGAGCAAAATGGACAGCTGATTGTCGTAAGAATGGGCGATGAAAATCCTAAGTATCCAATTATTACCGACGGTGTCGTCCAAGTTGAAATCCTAGAAACCATTGGCAAATCCGAGGAGTGGCTAACTGAGAAATTGAAAGAAGAAGGTTTCGAAGAAGTCTCAAATATCTTTATTGCTGAATATGATAAAGGTCAATTGAATGTTGTAACCTATTAAAAAATAAACTGATGCTTTTCGTATCAGTTTTTTGCTTTTTAGCATAAAAGGGTATATACTTAAATTAATATCTGATGTAATTTAGATAATACAAAAAATTAACGGAGGTATCCCCCATGTCAATCGAAGAAAAATTCAACCAAGCTAAAGGTTCTGTTAAAGAAGGTTTTGGTAAACTAACTGGCGATACAAAAACTCAAGCAGAAGGAGCTGCAGAAAAAGTAGCTTCAAAAGCTAAAGAAGTTGCTGAAGATGCAAAAGAAGCTGTCGAAGGTGCAGTATCTGGCGTAAAAAACATCTTTAAAAAAGACGGAGAATAATTCTTTCTCGTCCTAATAACATAAGAAACTCTTATTCCAAGCTGTTAATATGCTAGGGATAAGAGTTTTTTCTTTAAATTATTATGTTTTTTAATATTAGAAAATACTTCTTATGATGTGTTGCTCAACCTAAAGCAAAAAGAACTAATTCCTATACTCCTCCTATTTCCACAAACCACCTAAGATTTGTTTTTCCAATAAGCCTAAGTCCTCTTCACTAATTTCGACATTGTCACCAATGATATATAGTTGAGAGAAGTAAGCTAACAATGGACCTATACAGATGCGAACCATTTGAGGAATCGTTATCTCTGGATTTACACGTGGATCTGCTAGCAATTCCTTATGAAGCACTCGAAGTTTATCTTGAATAGCATTCCAGATAAAAATCTGTTCATTTTTTAGTTTTTTATTTGAAAAACTCTCTTGTAGAATGATTTTCATCAAGGCACGATTTTTTTTGAGATAGCTCATACGATTATGGACGAGATAACGAACCCTCTCTTCTGTCGTTTCAAAAGCTAAGAGTTCCTCAAAAAAACTACCGAGAATGCCTGGGACTACAGGATGTAAAATAGCCGTCAGTAAATCATCCTTCGTCTTAAAATACTTAAACAAAGTTGCCTGGCTTAGTCCAGCACGCTCAGCTATGTGAAGAGTTGAGGTCCCATGGTAACTCCTGGTTGATATGAGATCCACTGCTGCCTGCATGATTTTTTTCTTTCCTTGAGGGTAATTCGCTTCTTCTAAGTAATCTTCAAACGATTCAAAAACAGTCTTATCCATCCAATCTTCACACCTTTTTAGCATTATTTATGTTGATTTCTAAACTTTACGATAACGACGCAATCCAACAATATTGAGAATTGTTAAAATGATCAAGAAAATCATTAAAACACCAAGATTTGACAAAATATCACCAAGATTGTGTCCGTAAAGAATAATCTGGCTTATTGCATCACCAGAATAGGTTAATGGCAAAAATTTCCCCACAGTTGGAGCCCATTCTCCCATGGATGACAATGGAATAATTCCTGAGAAAAAAAGTTGGGGCATAATCACGAGAGGAATAAATTGCATCATTTGGAATTCTGATTTTGCTAGAGTAGACAAGAGAATTCCAAAAGCTAGTGCTACAAGAGCCAGTACCACATTAACTATTATAACATTTAAAATATTTCCTACAACTTCTACATCTAGTAGCCAAATTGCTGCTAAAACGACAACTGCCGTTTGAAAAATCGCAATAATACCGTAAGACAACATATAGCCATAGACGATTTCAGAACATTTCACTGGGGTTGCTAACAAGCGATCCAAGGTTCCACTTGTTCGCTCTTTCAACAGTGCCATACCAGAAATCAAAAAGACAAAGAAGAAGACCACAAAGCCAATTAAAATTGGAATCATACGTGCAAAGAATCCAGTATTTTTATCTCCATATTGGTAAGATTCTTTGATTTCAGGCGCCTTTTCATCTAATTTCAATTGTGGAAGAGCTTGTTTGACACGAGATAATAACTGATCGGTGCCTTCATTGACGATACTTGTTCGTAACACTTGTCGTGTCATAGTTGTTTTAGAAGCATCCGTATTTGCGTAGTCGACCTGATACTCACCATCTTTATACGATATGACTGCATCTACTTTCTCGTCAGCTAGAGCTTTTTTAGCCTGATCTAAGTCTTGATAAGTCTCGACGTCCACATGATCGAGCTCATCCATTTTTGTTACCAAACCAGTTGGTAGATCTTGTGTCGCTAACTTGACATTCACGGTTGTACTAGCTGAAAACATGAGGTTCATCAGCCACATAATAAATACCGGCGCTACAAACATCATAGCCAAGGTTCGTTTGTCACGAAGCAATTCTTTGATAACTTTTTTAGCAATAGCAATGGTTCTCATCTTACTCTCCTTCTGCTTTCAAAAAGACTTCTTCAATACTTGAAACTTGATAACTATCTTTTAAGTGTTGCGGTGTATCAAAAGCAATGATTTTTCCACCTAATAATAAGCCGACCTTATCCGTTAACTCTGCTTCATCCATAACATGGGTAGTAACTAATATCCCTACCCCATTGTCTCTAAGCGCGAATAATTCTTTCCAGATTTTCTTTCGAAGAGAAGGGTCGATTCCAACTGTCGGTTCGTCCAAAATCAAGAGCTGAGGATTCCCCAGAAGCGCGACGGCTAAAGACAAGCGTCGCTTCATTCCTCCAGAATAACCGGATACCGTTTTATTCAAATGCTCTGTCAGATCCACAACTTGAGCCACATGGGCAATTTCAGCTGTCAGATCTCTTTTGGATAGCCCTTTTAGCTGACCAAAAAATTCTAGATTTTCTTGACCTGACAAGGCCTCATAAAGAGCATCAGACTGAGCCATATAGCCAATATCACCTAAAATATGACGATTTGGCATAGTATGGTCCAAGACTAAAGCGATACCGCTATCCGCCTTTTCCATTCCTAGCATGGTTTTAATCATAGTTGATTTACCAGCACCTGATGGACCGATTAGACCAATGATTTCTCCAGGCTTTAAATCAAAACCAACGTGATCTAAGACCATTTGACGACCAAAAGATTTTTCTAAATCTTTTAAATGTAACAATTTTTTCATTTGAATCCTCTCAGGTGAGTGTTTACTCACTTTTTAATCATGAGACTATTATAGTGAGTGAACGCTCACTTGTCAAGTAGAAAGTAGAAAATTGAAAAAAAATCTCCCTTCTCTTTCGAGAAAGGAGATTTTTTTATGGTCGTCCACCAGGGCCTCCATTTCCTTGAGGTCCACCTCCACCAGGTATCGAATTGACAATCTCAGTCTGTTTTTCACCATTGAAATAGATGTCTCCGCCTGTGTGAGTCGCTGTTCCATCAAAGTCAAAACCAGTTTGACCAGTCATTTTGATGGTTCCTCCCGTAACAGTAATGTTACCATTTGAGTCAATTGGATCCGTGTCCCCTTGACCAACTTCAACCGTCAAGTTCCCACCATTCATAGTGAAGAAAATTTCACTTTGTTGAGCATTTTTGTTGGCTGCATTGACACCATCATCCGTTGAATAGATGGCGATATCTCCACCGTTGATAGTAATTGACTTACCTTCAAGCCCTTCTGTAGAATTCTTAACGGTATAGGTACCACTATCAATAACCAAATCACCTGATGCGTGGATACCATCATCTCCAGCAGTAACAGTGATGGTATTGTCAGAGAGATACATGGTTCCTACAGATGTGTCCTCATCATTGTCGACCTTAACTCCGTCTTCCTTGGCATCGATAGTCATAGTTGTGCCGGTAATGTTGAGTTCATCATTAACATTAAAGGCATCCCCGACTGCTGTGATGTTGTAGCTTCCACCTGTGATGTGAAGTGTATCATTTGCCTTGATACCATTGTTTTTCTTACCATCTACATTGAGAGTTCCTTTACCGTTGATGGTCAAGTCTACTTTAGAAAAGAGGGCCGCGTCAGCCTTGTCATCACTATTTGAAGCTGAATCTGACAGGCTATTGGTGGTGCCGTCTGCTAGTGTCAGGTAGACGTGTCCAGCTGATGTTGCTGAAATAGCTGCATTGGTATTGGTCATGGTTACACCGTTTAGGATGATATGTACGTCATCTGAACTTCCAGCTTCAATCTTGATTTGAACTCCGTCGGATTGACCAGAAATTACATAAGTTCCTGACTTAGAGATTGTAACGGTAGAACCTGATACGGCTACTCCATCACCTGATACCGTCGCCGTTGATTCTGACAGAGTTACAGTTGCTGCTGTTTTTTCATCATAAGAAGTATCATAGTCCTTATCTGTAAAGTAACTAGATGTTTTCTTATTGGTAGTTACTGTTGTCGTTGCAGTACTATTGCTAGCTGTTGTATTTGAGGTTGACTGGGCACATGCTGTTACCAGTGCTAGAGTTGTTATACTTGTTAATAGGAATGTCCATTTTTTTGCTTTCATGCTCGTTTCCTCGTCTTTCATTTTACATGCTCTTAGTCTACGGGTCTTTCCTAAAAGAAGCCTAAACTTTTTCTGAAAGTTTTCTTAAGTTTAGTTTCAATTAAGTTAAATTTAACAAAAGTTTTAGAAATTCCCTCTAGAATTGTAGACAAGCAAGTTCACCTTGTTTAAAAATAGTATAACTGAAAGCAAGAGGAGAAATACTTATGAAACCATTAGAAACAACTTTCAAACGGATTGAAACCAAATATATTGTTTCCAAAGATAAACTAGACAAACTGATTCAAGATTTAAAGGAATATCTAGTAGAAGACGACTATCCAATTTCAACTATTTCAAATATCTACTTTGATACGGAAGACTTTGCTGTGCTCCAAGATGATGATTTTGGAAATAAGCGAAAAGAAAAGGTTCGGATGCGGACCTATCTCAGTCAACCCAAAGCAGATAGTCAAGTATTTTTAGAAATCAAAACCAAGGACCAAGAAGGAGTTGGTCGCAAGTTTAGACTACTCTCAACTCCTAGTTCTATCCTTAATTTTATGACCAAAGGGCACTTGGATGCTAGCATTACTGATACAGTCGTCATTGAAAAAGTGAAAAAACTTCATCAGGATTACAAGCAAGCAATCCAGCCTCGTATGTACATCTACTATGATCTGTTTTCATTAAAGGAAAAAAAATACATCGAGGGCTACGACTATAATAAAATTCGTATCACCATTGACCAAAATCTAATCTATAGAGATGAAAATGTCAGTCTCTTCGCTGGAAACCATGGAGATGCTTTACTAGATGATAATACTGTGATTATGGAGATTAAAGCTCCTGGAAACAAACCTCAGTGGTTACAAGACATCCTAGACAAGTATAGTTTGATGGAGCACAAATTTTCAAAATACAGTTGTGCTTACCACAAATCTCAAGGGCTTCCTTATGCACCACGTCCCAGTATAGAAAGCGCAGGTACCGCTTATGCTTAATCTATTTAACTCAATTTTCAACAACGCCACTGCAAGTGCAGACCCCTTCCAACTACTGCTGGCACTTCTAGTCAGTCTCGTCCTCGGTTTGGCACTTACTTGGACTTACAAATATAGAACCCTCTACACCAGAGAATTTGCTATCAGCTTGACTCTGCTTCCCTGCCTTATGACTTTGGTTATTTTTCTGGTCAATGGAAGCTTGGGTACTTCGATTGCTGTAGCCGGAACCTTTAGTTTGATCCGTTTCCGTTCTGCAACGAGTGGTTCAAGAGAACTGATTGCAATTTTCCTAGCCATGATTATCGGTTTGGCTTGTGGAACAGGCTATCTCTTCTTGGCTATTCTCTTCACCCTCTTTATCTTGGGTGTTTGGTTCCTTTTGGAAAATCAACAGATTAAAACTGACAATCAACGCCGTAGACTTTTGACAATCACGGTAGCTAATCAAGAGAAAATTCAAGGTGCTATCCAATCAGCTCTTGACCAATTCTGCTCAGAAATTGACATGATTACAATCAATAGCACAAATGCAGGGGACAACCTTAGCATTGTCTATGAAGTCGAGCTAAAAACAGAGGTTGATGATTTCCAAGTGACTAGCTACCTTACACAGAATATCGATCAATGCGATGTGGCATTAACTAAAAAAGCTAAAAAGAGAAAGAATCTCTAAAAACGAAAAACGAGGCTCGGATAAAAATTCCGACCTCGTTTTTTGCTAGCAATAAGTTTTTGATACTGAGACTGGTTAGGCTTTTCGATTCCAAAGAGTTCTTGTGAAAAAGACTACATCTTCTCTATCTCAACCTTTAATTTCCTTTAACTGGAATCTCTTTGATAACTCGTGCTGGATTTCCTGCTAGAACAACATTGTCACCAAAGGATTTTGTAATGACCGCTCCTGCTCCTGCAACGACATTATCCCCTAAAGTAACACCCGGTAGGACAATGACACCACCACCTGCCCAAAAGTTCTTACCAATCGTGATGGGTTTGCCAAATTCTAGTCCTGAGTTTCGTTCGTCGGGATCCAGTGGGTGAAGGGGTGTTAAAAATTGACAATTAGGACCAATCATGGCATTATCACCGATGGTTATAGGACAAACATCTAGCATAGTTAAATTCCAATTGGAATAAAAATTTTCTCCCAGATGAATATTGACCCCGTAATCTACCATCAAGCGAGTGTTGATGTAGAGATTTTCACCAGTAGAACCAAACCAACCTTTGATGATTTCCATACCTTTTACCGGGTCGACTTCTTCATTAAAAGCTGCTTGCTTTTGTCGCGCTGTTTGCGCTAAGGCACGGAGTTCTGGATCAAACGGGTGATAGGGTTCCCCCGCAATCATTTTTTGATATTCAGTTTTCATATTTTGATATCCTTGTTTTTTATACTCAATGAAAATCAAAGAGCAAACTAGGAAGAGAGCCGCAGGCTGTACTTGAGTACGGCAAGGTGAAGCTGACGTGGTTTGAATTTGATTTTCGAAGAGTATTAGATGATTGTAGCATAGTTCTATCCTTAATACAAGCATCAAAAAAACTAGTGCATCGTACGATGCACTAGTTTCTTATTAGAAAGTTGACTGTTATCAATACTTTACAGAGTTGATTAGTCTTCTTTCTTTTTACGAGCCATAAGTCCGAATCCACTCAAGATACCTACTAAACCAAGGGCAGCAAGACCAGCATGGTCTTTAGTACCAGTATTTGGCAACTGAGGAGTAGTTGTCTTAGCTCCTGTTTCAGTTACTAGAGCTGATTTACTTGGTGTTTCTGGAACTTGGATTGGTTTTGGTTCTGGTGTCGGAACTGGATCTGGCGTTGGTTTCGAATCTGGTGTCGGCACCGGATTCGGTGTTACCACCTTCTTGTAGATGTGTTGGATATTACCATCTTTATCTACAACTGTCTTCACAAACTCGTAACCTGGAATTTCTTTCTTAGGCTGTTCACCATTCTCAGTCGGATATCCTGGAATTGGATTTCCATTTTCATCAACATAAGAGGTCGTAATCTTTTCGTAGACGTGCTCTGTATCTCCGTTCGGAAGTTTCTTAGTCTCTACGAAGCGGTAACCTGGGATTGCTTTCTTAGGTTGTTCGCCATCTTCACTTGGATTGCCTGGAATCTCGTTTCCTTCTTTATCCTTGAATGATGTCTTAACTTGTTCGTAGACGTGCTCGGTATCTCCGTTTGGAAGTTTCTTCGTTTCTACGAAGCGGTAACCTGGAATTTCTTTCTTAGGTTGTTCACCATCTTCACTTGGATTGCCTGGAATCTCGTTTCCTTCTTTATCCTTGAATGATGTCTTAACTTGTTCGTAGACGTGCTCGGTATCTCCGTTTGGAAGTTTCTTCGTTTCTACGAAGCGATAACCTGGGATTGCTTTCTTAGGTTGTTCGCCATCTTCACTTGGATATCCTGGAATTGAATTGCCAGCTTTATCTACAAATGTAGTAACTGGTGTTACTGTTGGGGTGTATGTTGCAGAAGCCTTAGTCCCGTTTACATCTTCACGAACAACTGTTACAGATGGAGCTGTACCTGTGAATTCAGGTTCTGGTTTGAAGGTTACTGTTCCGTCTGCTGCTACCGTATAAGTACCAACACCTGGGATAGTCTTCGTTGTTGAACCATCTTCGAAGGTTGCTGGTACATTATCATTCATTGGAACACGACTATCGCCTTCCTTGAATGCTGGTTTACCAGACTGTTCTTGACCTTTTGATCCAATAGTTGTAGCTGGTGTTGCTGTTGGAGTTACTGGTGTAACTGTTGGTGTGTACTTAGCAGTAACTGGAGTACCGTTCTTATCGACACGTTTAACAGTTACGCCTGTTCCTGTTCCTGTGAATGATTTTTCTGGGACGAAGGTCACTGTTCCATCTGGAGCTACTGTGTAGGTTCCTTCGCCTGAAATCACCTTCGTTGTTGATCCATCTTCAAATGTAGCTGGGGTATCATCATCCATTGGGATTGCAGGGTTACCAGGTGTGAAGCTTGGTGTACCTGTTTGCGTTTGACCTTGAATGTCTGTAGATGTTGCCGGATCAGCAGTTGGTACAACTGGAGTGATCGTCGGTGTGTAGGTTGTTTCAGCAACCGTTCCGTTAGTGTCTTTGGCTTGAACCTTAACTGGAACGACCTCACCTGAGTATGATTTATCAGTTGGTGTGAAGGTTACAACACTTGTATCCTTATCAACTGTGAATGTACCAACAACCTTGCCTTCTGGTGATTTAGCAACTACTGATTCAGCAGGTTGACCATTTTCATCAAGAAGGGTAATGGTAGCTTTGTCGATTGGTGCAACTGGGTCACCTTCTGTGAAGGTTACGGTTCCAGTTTGAACAAGACCTTGAGGACCAGTAGATTCCGCTGGTGTTGCAGTTGGTGTAACCGGAGTTACAGTTGGTGTATAAGTTGCAGAAGCCTTAGTGCCATTCATATCTTCACGAACAACTGTTACGGCTGGTGCTTCACCAGTGAATGATTTTTCTGGTACAAATGTTACTGTTCCGTCTGCTGCAACTGTATAGGTACCAACGCCGTCAACTGTCTTAGTTGTTGAACCATCGTCGAAGGTTGCTGGAACATCATCGTTCATTGGTACACGACTGTCGCCTTCAGTAAATACAGGTTTACCTGTTTGAGTTTGACCTTGCACATCAGTAGATACTGCTGGGCTTGCAGTTGGTGTAACAGGCGTTACAGTTGGTGTGTAAGTTGCTGAAGCTTTTGTTCCGTTCTTATCTACACGTTTAACAGTCACACCTGTTCCTGTTCCTGTAAATGATTTTTCTGGTACAAATGTAACCGTTCCATCTGGAGCTACAGTATATGTTCCTTCGCCTGGAATAGTCTTCGTAGTTGAGCCATCTTCAAAGGTTGCAGGTGTATCATCACCCATTGGGATTGCAGGGTTACCAGGTGTGAAGCTTGGTGTACCTGTTTGCGTTTGACCTTGAATGTCTGTAGATGTTGCTGGATCAGCAGTTGGTACAACTGGAGTGATCGTCGGTGTGTAAGTTGTTTCAGCAACTGTTCCGTTTGTATCTTTACCTTGAACCTTAACTGGAACAACCTCACCTGAGTAAGATTTATCCGTTGGCGTGAAGGTCACAATACCTGTTTCTTTATCAACGGTGAAGGTACCGATCACATCACCTGCTGGTGATTTCGCATCTACTGACGCTGCTGACTGACCATTTCCGTCAAGAAGAGTAATGGTGGCCTTGTCGATTGGTGCAACTGGGTCACCTTCTGTTAAGGTTACTCTACCAGTTTGAACCACACCTTGAGGACCAGTTGATTCTGCCGGAGTTGCAGTTGGAGTAACTGGTGTTACTGTTGGAGTGTAGGTCGCTGAAGCCTTAGTGCCGTTCTTATCTTCACGAACAACCGTTACGGCCGGCGCTTTACCTGTGAATGATTTTTCAGGGACAAAGGTTACTGTTCCATCGGCTGCTACTGTGTATGTACCAACGCCGTCAACAGTCTTCGTAGTTGAACCATCATCGAAGGTTGCTGGAACGTCATCGTTCATTGGCACACGACTATCGCCCTCAGTGAAGGTTGGTCTACCTGTTTGTGTTTGACCTTGTTTACCAGTTGATGTTGTATCTTCCGCAGTCGGAGTTACTGGTGTCACAGTTGGTGTGTAAGTCGCAGAGACTTTAGTGCCGTTCATGTCTTCACGAACGACTGTGACTGCTGGTGCTGTTCCTGTAAATGATTTTTCTGGAACAAATGTCACCGTACCATCTGAAGCCACCGTGTAAGTACCAACACCATCAACTGTCTTCGAAGTTGAACCATCATCGAAGGTTGCTGGAACGTCATCGTTCATTGGCACACGACTATCGCCCTCAGTGAAGGTTGGTCTACCTGTTTGTGTTTGACCTTGAATGTCTGTAGATGTTGCTGGATCAGCAGTTGGTACAACTGGAGTGATCGTCGGTGTGTAGGTTGTTTCAGCTGGAGTGTCGTTGGCATCCTTGGCTTGAACCTTAACCGGAACGACATCACCTGAGTAAGACTTATCAGTCGGTGTGAAGGTTACAACACTTGTATCCTTATCAACTGTGAATGTACCAACAACCTTGCCTTCTGGTGATTTAGCAACTACTGATTCAGCAGGTTGACCATTTTCATCAAGAAGGGTAATGGTAGCTTTGTCGATTGGTGCAACTGGGTCACCTTCTGTGAAGGTTACGGTTCCAGTTTGAACAAGACCTTGAGGACCAGTAGATTCCGCTGGTGTTGCAGTTGGTGTTACTGGGGTTACGGTTGGTGTGTAAGTTGCAGAGGCTTTGGTTCCGTTCTTATCTTCGAGAACAACCGTCACTGCTGGAGCAGTTCCAGTAAATGATTTCTCAGGTACAAATGTAACTGTTCCATCGGCTGCTACTGTGTATGTACCAACGCCATCAACTATCTTAGTCGTTGAGCCATCTTCAAAGGTTGCTGGAACGTCATCGTTCATTGGTACTCGGCTGTCGCCTTCAGTAAATTCAGGCTTACCTGTTTGAGTTTGACCTTGCTTACCTGTTGATGTTGTTGGTTCAGCTGTTGGGGTTACTGGGGTTACTGTTGGTGTATAAGTTGCTGTAACTGGAGTACCGTTCTTATCAACACGTTTAACCGTTACGCCTGTACCTTCTCCTGTAAATGATTTTTCTGGTACGAAGGTTACAGTTCCTTTCGGAGCGACTGTGTAAGTTCCTTCTCCTGGAATAACTTTAGTTGTTGAACCATCTTCAAAGGTTGCTGGCACATCATCATCCATTGGGATTGCAGGGTTACCAGGTGTGAAGCTTGGTGTACCTGTTTGCGTTTGACCTTGGATGTCTGTAGATGTTGCTGGATCAGCAGTTGGTACAACTGGAGTGATCGTCGGTGTGTAAGTTGTTTCAGCAACTGTTCCGTTTGTATCTTTACCTTGAACCTTAACTGGAACAACATCACCTGAGTAAGATTTATCCGTTGGCGTGAAGGTCACAATACCTGTTTCTTTATCAACGGTGAAGGTACCGATCACATCACCTGCTGGTGACTTCGCATCTACTGATGCTGCTGGTTGGCCATTTTCATCAAGAAGGGTAATGGTATCTTTGTCGATTGGAGCAACTGAATCTCCCTCAGTAAAGATTACAGTTCCAGTTTGAACAAGACCTTGAGGTCCAGTAGATTCAGCTGGTGTTGCTGTTGGAGTTACTGGTGTTACTGTTGGTGTGTACTTAGCAGTAACTGGAGTACCGTTCTTATCGGCACGTTTCACCGATACGCCTGTACCTTCTCCAGTGAATGATTTTTCTGGAACAAATGTTACGGTTCCATCTGGAGCTACTGTGTAAGTTCCTTCACCTGAAATAGTCTTTGTTGTTGAGCCATCTTCAAAGGTTGCAGGTGTATCATCATCCATTGGGACGTTTTCATTTCCTGGTGTGAAGGTTGGTTTACCAGATTGTTTTTGACCTTGTTTATCAGTTGAAGTTGCATCTTCTGCTGTTGGAGTTACTGGTGTTACAGTTGGTGTATATGTCGCAGAAGTTTTAGTTCCGTTCATATCTTCACGAACAACAGTTACCGCTGGTGCAGTTCCAACGAATGATTTTTCAGGAACGAATGTAACTGTTCCGTCTGCTACTACCGTGTAAGTACCAACACCATCCACTGTCTTCGTAGTTGAGCCATCATCAAACGTAGCTGGAACATCTTCATTGATAGCTACTGTTTTCTCAACACCATCAACGGTTACTGTTCCACCCTTGAATTCAGATTTTCCAGTTTGAGTCGCACCTTGGATATCCGTTGTTTCAGCTGGTGTAGCTGTTGGGGTTACTGGAACAATTTCAGGTGTGTAGATTGTATCCACCTTGATGCCGTTTGAGCTTTCAGCTTGAACCTTGGCTGGTGTTACAGCACCAGTGTATGATTTATCAGTCGGTGTGAAAGTCACTTGGCCAGTGGCTGGATTAATTGTGAAAGTACCGATTTCAGTTGTACCGTCAGCCGCATAAGCTGGCATAGTCGCCACTTCATTACCATCTTTGTCCAAAAGTGTGTAGCTATTATCTTTAATGGTAATGGCTTTATCTTCACCGTTCACTTGAACAGTTGTTCCTGCAAAGGTTGGTCTACCCGTTTGAGTGGCACCTTGGATATCTTTTGAAGTTGCAGGGCTTGCCGTTGGAACAGCTGCTACAACAGTTGGAGTGTAAGTTGCATCCGAAGTGATTGTCGCAGTCTTACCGTTCGCATTTGTAATAGTCGCAGTCGCTTGAACTGTTACACCAGTTGCAGTACCAACAAAGTCTTTTTCAGGTGTGAAGGTAACCGCTCCTGTAGTAGGATCAATTGTATAGCTACCTTCGCCCACTACCGTTACACTTGTTTCATCAGTTGGTTGGCCAGTAGCTGGATCTACTAATTTCTTGCTAGTTATCTTCGTAGCCTTGTCATTGCTTAACTCAAATGTAGGTGTTTGAGTTTGAGGAACGTTTTGAACATCCTCAGAAACCTTATTAGTAGGTGCAATTGTAACTGGCGTTACCGATGGTGTGTAGGTCGCTGAAGCTTTTGTACCATTCATGTCTTCACGAACGACTGTAACTGCTGGTGCTGTGCCTGTAAAGCTTGGTTCTGGAACAAATGTCACAGTTCCGTCTGCTGCTACTGTGTAGGTACCGACACCATCAACTGTCTTAGTTGCTGAGCCATCGTCAAATGTTGCGGCAACATCATCATTCATCGGCACACGGCTATTACCTGCAGTAAATTTAGGTTCACCTGTTTGCGTTGCACCTTGAACATCTGTTGATTCAGCTGGTGATGCAGTTGGGGTAACTGGAGTCACCGTTGGAATGTACTTAGCTGTGATTTCAGTACCGTTTTTATCAACACGTTTAACCGTTACGCCTGAAGCAGTTCCAGTGAATGATTTTTCTGGAACGAAAGTTACTGTTCCATCTGGAGAAACAGTGTATGTTCCTTCACCATCTACTGTCTTAGTGGTTGAACCATCTTCAAAGGTTGCAGGTGTATCATCATCCATTGGCACATTTGGATCACCTTCTGTGAAGGTTGGTTTTCCAGATTGTGTTTGACCTTGAATATCTGTCGATGTCGCATCTTCAGAAGTTGGAACAACTGGAGTAATCTTCGGTGTATAAGTTGTTTCAACTGTAGTTCCATTTGCATCAGCTGCTTGAACCTTAACTGGAACAACATCACCTGAATAAGATTTATCTGTTGGTGTGAAAGTAACTACACCTGTATCTTTATCAACTGTGTAAGTACCAATCACATCACCTGCTGGTGATTTCGCCTCTACTGAGGCTGCTGGTTGACCAGATTCATCAAGGAGAGTAATTGAATCCTTGTTAATTGGTACTACTTCATCACCTTCTGTGAAGGTTACGGTTCCAGTTTGAACAAGACCTTGAGGACCAGTTGATTCTGCCGGAGTTGCAGTTGGAGTAACTGAAGTTACTGTTGGTGTGTAAGTGGCAGATGCTTTGGTTCCATTCTTATCTTCGCGAACAACCGTCACTGCTGGAGCAGTTCCAGTAAATGATTTCTCAGGTACAAATGTAACTGTTCCATCGGCTGCTACTGTGTATGTACCAATGCCATCAACTGTCTTAGTCGTTGAGCCATCTTCAAATGTTGCTGGAACGTCATCGTTCATTGGTACTCGGCTGTCGCCTTCAGTAAATTTAGGCTTACCTGTTTGAGTTTGACCTTGCTTACCTGTTGTTTCAACTGGTGTCGCTATCGGTGTGACAGGAGTTACAGTTGGTGTGTAAGTTGCAGATGCTTTGGTTCCATTCTTATCTTCGCGAACAACCGTCACTGCTGGACCAGTTCCAATAAATGATTTCTCAGGTACAAATGTAACTGTTCCATCGGCTGCTACTGTGTATGTACCAACGCCATCAACTGTCTTAGTCGTTGAGCCATCTTCAAATGTCGCTGGAACGTCATCGTTCATTGGTACTCGGCTGTCGCCTTCAGTAAATTCAGGCTTACCTGTTTGAGTTTGACCTTGCTTACCTGTTGTTTCAACTGGTGTCGCTATCGGTGTGACAGGAGTTACAGTTGGTGTGTAAGTTGCAGAGGCTTTGGTTCCGTTCTTATCTTCACGAACAACCGTCACTGCTGGAGCAGTTCCAGTAAATGATTTTTCTGGAACAAAGGTTACTGTTCCATCGGCTGCTACTGTGTAGGTACCAACGCCGTTAACTTTCTTGGTAGTTGAGCCATCATCAAACGTAGCTGGAACGTCATCGTTCATTGGTACACGGCTGTCGCCTTCAATAAATTCAGGCTTACCTGTTTGAGTTTGACCTTGCTTACCTGTTGATGTTGTATCTTTCGCAGTCGGAGTTACTGGTGTCACAGTTGGTGTGTAAGTCGCAGAGGCTTTGGTTCCGTTCTTATCTTCACGAATAACCGTTACAGCTTGTGCCTTACCTGTGAATGATTTTTCTGGAACAAAGGTTACTGTTCCATCGGCTGCTACTGTGTAGGTACCAACGCCGTTAACTTTCTTGGTAGTTGAGCCATCATCAAACGTAGCTGGAATAGCTTCATTGATAGCTACTGTTTTCTCAACGCCATCAACAGTTACTGTTCCACCCTTGAATTCAGGCTTACCTGTTTGGGTGGCACCTTGAATATCAGTTGTTTCAGCTGGAGTTGCTGTTGGTGTGACAGAAACGATTTCAGGCGTGTAAGTTGTATCCACCTTGATACCGTTTGAGCTTTCAGCTTGAACCTTGGCTGGTGTTACTACACCTGTGTATGATTTATCCGTCGGTGTGAAGGTTACTTGTCCAGTTGCTTGATCAATTGAATAAGTACCAATTTCAGTTGTGCCATCTTCAGCATAAGCTGGTGTGCTTGTTACTTCATTACCATCATTATCCAAAAGTGTGTAGCTATCTTCTTTAATCGTAATCGCTTTATCTTGACCATTTACTTGAACAGTTGCACCTTCAAAGGTTGGTGTTCCAGTTTGTGTCGCACCTTGGATATCTTTTGAAGTGGCTGGTTGAGCTGTTGGAACAGCAGCTACAACAGTTGGTGTATAAGTCGCATCTGAAGTGATGGTTGAAGTCTTACCATTGGCATTTGTAATGGTTGCAGTTGCTTGAACTGTTACACCTGTTGCAGTTCCGACAAAGTCTTTTTCAGGAGTGAAGGTTACTACTCCTGTAGTAGGATCAATTGTATATGTTCCTTCGCCTGCTACTGTCACAGTTGTTTCATCGGTTGGTTGACCTGTTGCAGGATCAATCAATTTCTTACTTGTAATTTGAGCAGTCTCATCATCACTCAATGCAAATGTAGGAGTCTCTGTTTGAGGAACATTTTGAATGTCTTCAGAAACTTTATTTGTTGGAGTAAGAGTAACCGGATTTACAGTTGGTGTATAAGTCGCAGAGGCTTTGGTTCCGTTCTTATCTTCACGAACAACGGTTACGGCTGGTGCAGTACCTGTAAAGCTTGGTTCTGGAACAAATGTCACAGTTCCGTCTGCTGCTACTGTATATGTACCAACACCTTCCACAGTTTCAGTCGTTGAACCATCGTCAAATGTTGCTGGAACATCATCGTTCATTGGTACACGGCTATTACCTTCAGTAAATTCAGGTTTACCTGTTTGAGTCGCACCTTGGATATCTGTTGATTCAGCTGGTGTTGCTGTCGGTGTTACTGGTGTTACGGTTGGTGTGTAAGTTGCAGAGGCTTTTGTTCCGTTCTTATCTTCGCGAACAACCGTCACAGCTGAAGCAGTTCCAGTAAATGATTTCTCAGGTACGAAGGTTACTGTACCATCTGCTACTACTGTGTATGTACCAACACCGTCAACTGTCTTGATAGTTGAGCCATCGTCGAAAATAGCTGGAACGTCACCGTTCATTGGTACACGGCTGTCACCTTCAGTGAATACAGGTTTACCTGTTTGAGTGGCACCTTGAACATCTGTTGATTCAGCTGGTGCTGCAGTTGGTTTAACCGGTGTTACTGTTGGTATGTAGGTTGCAGATGCTTTGGTTCCGTTCTTATCTTCACGGACAACCGTTACGGCCGGTGCTTTACCTGTGAATGACTTTTCAGGAACAAAAGTTACTGTTCCATCTGCAGCTACTGTATATGTACCAACACCTTCCACAGTTTTAGTCGTTGAACCATCATCAAATGTTGCCGGAACAGCTTCGTTGATCTCAACAGTCTTCTCGACACCGTCAACAGTTACAGTTCCACCCTTGAATTCAGGTTTACCTGTTTGAGTTGCACCTTGGATGTCAGTTGATTCAGATGGTGTAGTTGTTGGGGTTACTGGAACAATTTCAGGTGTGTAGGTTGTATCAACCTTAATACCGTTTGAGCTTTCAGCTTGAACCTTGGCTGGTGTGACTGCACCTGTGTATGATTTATCAGTTGGTGTGAATGTTACAGTACCAGTTGCTGGATCGATCGTGAAAGTACCGATTGGCGTTGTACCATCTGCAGCATAAGCTGGCGTAGTTGTAACTTCATTACCATCTTTATCCAAGAGCTTATAACTATTTGATTTAATGGTTACAGGTTTATCTTGACCATTTACTTGGACAGTTGTTCCTGCGAAGGTTGGTGTGCCTGTTTGAGTGGCACCTTGGATATCTTTAGATGTAGCTGGTTGAGCTGTTGGAACAGCCGCTACAACTGTTGGTGTATAAATTGCATCCGAAGTGATTGTCGCCGTCTTATCGTTCGCATTTGTAATAGTCGCAGTTGCTTGAACTGTTACACCTGTTGCAGTTCCAACAAAGTCTTTTTCAGGTGCGAAGGTAACCGCTCCTGTAGTAGGATCAATTGTATATGTTCCTTCGCCTGCTACTTTCACACTGGTTTCATCAGTAGGCTGGCCAGTTGCTGGATCTACTAATTTCCTGCTAGTAATCTTCGTAGCCTTGTCATTGCTTAACTCAAATGTAGGTGTTTGAGTTTGAGGGACATTTTGCACATCCTCAGAAACCTTATTAGTAGAGCTGATTGTGGCTGGGGTTACTGTTGGAGTATACTTAGCAGTAGCTGTTTTTATAAATTCTGACTGAACTTGTTTATTTTTATCTCGTCCAACTGGTGCAGTAAGTGAAACTGTTACTCCCTTAGCAGTGCCAGTAAATCCTGGTTCCGGCACAAAGGTAACTTTCCCAGTCAAATCGTCTAAGTAGTAAATCCCTTCCCCTTCTACAGTTAGAACAGGGTCATTGATAACCTTGCCAGTCGTAGGACTCACAAACTTAGCTGGATAATCAAAATCAGGTGTGATTTTAACTTTCTCACCATTACTATTTGTTCCTTCAAGAGCAAATTCTGGAGTAGCTATTTGACTAGCTCCTTGAACATCTGTTGAAGTTTTATTTTCACCTTCGATATCCTTTGGAGTAACGGTTGGGATATAAAGTCCATCCATTGTATTTATCAAAGTATCAACATTAGCTTCATTGGCTGGAAATTTAGTTGACCAACCTGTGTCGTAGCCATTACTATCTGTACGACGGATAGAGATTCCATCAGCTGTTCCTAAGAAATTATCTTCAGGGATGAATTCTACATCTACGTCTTTACCATTTGCGGTAATTTTATATTTACCTTGACCTGGTACGACATAGTAGCCTTCAGCATCCAAAATAGCCTTGTTCCCATTTGCATCGACAATGTATGGTGCTACTGTTTCATCAATTTTTGCTGATTCAGTTAAGCTATAGCCTTGCAAACCTCGAGCAGTAAAGGCTACAGTTGCTGTTTGTTTAGCAGCTTGAAGACCAGAAGTTTCCTTGAATTCCCCTTTTGGTGGGTGCGTAATTTGAGTCTTGAAGTCTTCTACTTCTCCTGAGAAGGCCATACCTGTTGGGCTTTCAATTTCTTTAGCATTCTTAGGATACGAAGACGAACCCCTAATTCAGTAACACTAGGGTCAATATAAGTTTTGCTGTTTGCAAATGTTAACTCAACTATACCATCTTTCGTAATAGTAGCTAAATTTGAACGCTCGTCTTCATCGAAGGTTCCATTTTGATTGAAGTCTACCCAACCGTAGATATTTGCCTGTGCAGCCCCATCAGTATGGGCTTCAACAGAAATCTTATAATTACCTGGTTTGGTACGGTCCATCTTGATCATCTCATTGGTTTTCCCTTTAAGATTATCTGGAAGCAATTGGTCGATTCCTTCATCAGCCGTTGTCGCTTTATCGTCACCAGTCCAATCAAGGGTATTGTTTTCATCCATATCAGGACTCAAGTGGCCGAGATAAGGTTGGTTTACTTTCTTACCGGTAATCCCATCCACAGTTGCAATTGAATGAACTGCCTTGCCGTATGATTCAGGAGCATCTCCTTCATCAAGTGGGAAGAATCCAAGCATGGCTGATTGTTTACCTGAAGATGCGATATACAAGCCAACTTCGGACGCTCCACGTGTCATAACAAGGGGAACAGCAGCAATACTTGAAATATTTGGTCCAAAGACCCCTGTTCCGAGACCTCCAGTTGTTAAATCGGCACTTCCAAAGTACTTCCAAGCAACCGCTTTTTTATCTGGCCCAACTTGATTTGAACGTCGAAGTAGGTCAAGGTTCAACTTATAGTAGCCCATGCCATCTATATTAGTGGCAGGGTTTGGACCGAATAAATTGTCTGTATCTTGTGGAATATAAGTTTTATTATTGCCCTTGGGCCATTCCCCAATATGTTGCCAACCTTCTCCGTTTGTGGTGAACATAACCATTTCACCAGGGTTAGCGGACTCACCATCCGCCATGACAATGGCAGGTTTGACCACTTTTCCACGGAAGGTCGCAGAAACTTCAAACTGAACACCGATATTCCCACCTTCAAGTTCTGAACTGATAGTAGTTTTCTTAGTTGTACCAGTGTCAATACCTTCTTTTTTAATTTCAGTCCAACGGTTTTGAGCTTCGGCAATAACTTTAGCTTCTTCACCAGCAGTAAAAGCTACTCTCGTAGCAGGTGTATTAGTCGCATTCCCATAACCATTTCTTGCATTTGGATCATAGGTCGCTTTTTCAGCTTCTGTTGCTCCTCGGTCTTCAAGGCGTTTTTTATAAAGTTCTGTCGCCTGGAAGGGTTTCAAAGATTTAACCTTGATGGTAACCACATAACCCGGCATAATTTCCTTAGTATAGGTAGCCCCAACTTGGAGAGCAAGGTCACCTTTTGATGTTGTTGTGGTTCCTGTCCAGTTAGCTACATCGCCAAAGTCCAACCAAGAGATTTGGCTGGCTATGTCTTTAGCATTGATATTTGTTGTAAAGCCAGGTTTTTCTACCTTTGGAGTTGAAGTTGCGTCTTCAACGTCTGCACCAATTCCAGTAGCTGTTGCAGTATCCGCACGAAATGCTGTATTTTTATTAATCTCCTTACCATTACGAGGATCGTTCTGACCTGTATTTGCGATTGCATTTGTACCTTCTGCTGGCTGAGTATTTGCTGCTGGTTTTCCGATACTTTCTTCAGTTTTTTCAGTAACTTCAGCCTTAGCTTCCACAACTGGTTTTGCTTCTGCTACTACCTTATTTTTAAGTTTTGCATTTACCGTTGTTACAAGTGATTGATAAGCAGCATCCAACTCAGCTTGACTTTCAGCAGAGACAAGAACATTCTTAGCATTAACAAGACTTACTTTTAAAGCATCAATACTTTCATCAGTCTTATTGCTATATTTACCATTTGTCAGGTTTGTCTCAATCTCAGCAATATAGGCTTGTAATCTTGTTTGATCTAGTTCAGGCTTAGTCTCAGTTGCAACTGGGACAACTGGAGTTGCCTGATAAGTTGTAGCATCTTCTTTCTCAGCTTGAGACGTAGAAAGAGATTCTGGCTGTTCCTTTTCAGTTGTCACAGCAACCTCGTCAGTTTGCTTATTCTCAGCGACTTCTTCAGCTGCTACTCCTGTAGCAGTTCCAAGCATAACTAAAGTTCCTAGTAAAACTGAACAAACTCCTACATTTAACTTACGAATTGAAAATCGACTAATACGATCATTAAACAGATCATTTTTCACTAATATTACCTCCGAGTTGCATAAAATTTAACTTAGTTTAGAATAAATATGTATTTACTATCCATTATATTTCGTAAACTACTCGCTGTTATATTTTATCATGTCAGCCGTTGAATACCAAGCATTTTGCTCAATTTTTCTGAAAAAAATTTCTACTTTTATAGTTCAAATTATTCAGTAAATCATATAAAATTCAATATACCTTTTCTATATATTTAATACAAAAAAAGAGGGATAACCCTCTTTTTGTTTAAGCATTATTTTATTCACTTACTTCAACAGTTTCAACGACTTCTTCTACAGTCGTATCTACTGAAGCTTCTTCTTGAGAAGATGCTAGGTAAGACTCTTCATTGATAGCTTGTGGTTCAAGGTTACGGTAACGTGCCATACCTGTACCAGCTGGGATAATCTTACCGATGATAACATTTTCCTTAAGACCAAGGAGATGGTCTTTCTTACCACGGATAGCTGCGTCTGTAAGGACACGAGTTGTTTCCTGGAAGGAAGCTGCTGACAAGAAACTATTTGTTTCAAGTGAGGCTTTGGTGATTCCCATAAGGACTGGACGACCAGTCGCTGGCACTCCACCTGCGATGAGAACATCCTTATTAGCATCTGTAAAGTCGTTGATGTCCATAAGAGTTCCCATGAGAAGATCTGTGTCTCCTGGATCCATAACACGAACTTTACGGATCATTTGACGAACCATTACCTCGATGTGTTTGTCACCGATTTCTACCCCTTGGCTACGGTAAACTTTTTGTACTTCACCGAGGAGGTAAGTTTCAACTGATAAGACATCACGTACAGCAAGGAGACGTTTTGGTTGGATTGAACCTTCTGTCAATGCTGCACCACGAGAGACTTGGTCCCCAACTTCAACACGCATACGAGCTGTAAATGGTACCACGTATTCGCCTTCTCCAGTTTCACCCTTAACGAAGACTTTCTTAGTACGAGTTGAAGCATCTTCTTCGATAGCAGTAACTTGTCCTTTGACTTCTGTGATAACCGCTTCCCCTTTAGGATTGCGGGCTTCAAAGATTTCTTGGACACGAGGAAGACCCTGAGTGATATCGGTATTTGAGGCAACCCCACCCGTGTGGAAGGTACGCATTGTAAGCTGTGTACCAGGTTCCCCGATAGATTGGGCAGCGATTGTACCAACTGCTTCACCAACTTCAACCGCATCACCAGTCGCCAAGTTGATACCATAACAGTGACGGCAAACACCATGACGAGTGTTACATGTAAATACTGAGCGGATAGTTACTTCTTCAACACCAGCATTGACGATTTCACGCGCCTTGTCTTCTGTGATCAATTCATTTGGACCAATGATAACTGCACCAGTTTCTGGGTGTTTAACAGTTTTCTTAGTGTAACGACCATTGAGACGTTCTTCAAGAGACTCAATCATCTCTTTACCTTCAGTGATAGAACGGATCAAGAGACCACGATCAGTTCCACAGTCATCTTCACGGATAATCACATCTTGGGCAACGTCAACCAAACGACGAGTCAAGTAACCTGAGTCGGCTGTCTTAAGGGCCGTATCGGTCATACCTTTACGAGCACCGTGAGTTGAGAAGAACATTTCGAGCACTGACAAACCTTCACGGAAGTTTGAAAGGATTGGCAATTCCATGATACGTCCGTTCGGAGCAGCCATCAGACCACGCATACCGGCAAGCTGTGAGAAGTTTGAGATGTTACCACGGGCTCCAGAGTCCATCATCATAACGATTGGGTTCTTAGGATCTTGGTTGGCAATCAATCGTTTCTCAAGCTTTTCACGGGCAGCACGCCATTCAGCTGTTACAGCATTGTAACGCTCGTCGTCTGTGATCATACCACGACGGAATTGTTTCGTGATTTGTTCTACACGTTTGTGTGATTCTTCGATGATTTCAGCCTTGTCTTCAACGACTGGAATGTCGGCAATACCCACTGTCAATCCTGCAAGAGTTGAGTGGTGGTAACCGAGGTTCTTCATACGGTCAAGTAGGGCAGAAGTTTCTGTCGTACGGAAACGTTTGAAGATTTCAGCGATGATATTTCCAAGGTTTTTCTTCTTGAATGGAGGGTTAAGTTCAAGATTGCTGATTGCTTCCTTGATATCTCCACCAAGTGGCAAGAAGTATTTATCTGGAACGCCTTCTGTTAAGTTGGCATTGTTTGGTTCTTGCAAGTATGGTAGACCCTCTGGCATGATGTCGTTGAAGAGGATCTTACCAACAGTTGTAAGCAAGATTTTGTGTTTTTGCTCTTCTGTCCATGGTTTGTTGAGGCTGTCTGTTGCGATACCAACACGTGAGTGGAGGTGAACATAGCCATTGCGGTAAGCCATAACAGCTTCGTCACGGTCTTTGAAGGCCATTCCTTCACCTTCACGACCAGCTTCTTCCATGGTCAAGTAGTAGTTACCCAAAACCATGTCCTGAGATGGAGTAACAACGGGTTTACCGTCTTTCGGGTTCAAGATATGCTCAGCAGCAAGCATCAAGATACGAGCTTCTGCTTGGGCTTCTTCTGAGAGCGGTACGTGTATGGCCATTTGGTCACCGTCAAAGTCGGCATTGTAGGCTTCACAGACAAGTGGGTGCAAGCGAAGGGCTTTACCGTCAATCAAGACAGGTTCAAAGGCTTGGATACCCAAACGGTGAAGGGTAGGTGCGCGGTTCAAAAGTACTGGGTGTTCTTTGATAACTTCTTCGAGGATATCCCAGATACGTTCATCTCCACGTTCTACCAAGCGTTTAGCCGCTTTAACGTTTTGCACGATATCGCGCGCAACGATTTCACGCATCACGAATGGTTTAAAGAGCTCGATTGCCATTTCACGTGGCACACCACATTGGTACATCTTAAGAGTTGGACCAACGGCGATAACGGAACGTCCTGAGAAGTCAACACGTTTACCGAGCAAGTTTTGACGGAAGCGTCCTTGTTTACCTTTGAGCATGTGGCTCAATGATTTAAGTGGACGGCTACCTGGTCCTGTAATTGGACGACCACGACGACCATTGTCAATCAAAGCGTCAACCGCTTCTTGAAGCATACGCTTCTCATTTTGAACGATGATACCTGGTGCGTTCAACTCAAGCAAACGAGCCAAACGGTTGTTACGGTTGATAACACGACGGTAAAGGTCGTTCAAGTCAGATGAGGCAAAACGGCCACCATCCAACTGCAACATTGGACGAAGATCTGGTGGAATAACCGGAAGGATGTTAAGAATCATCCATTCAGGTTTGTTTCCAGACTTGTAAAAGGCATCCAAAACATCCAAACGACGGATAGCTTTGATACGTTTTTGCCCAGTTGCTGTTTTCAATTCTTCTTTAAGTTCAGCAATTTCTTTTTCAAGATCTACTTGTTTCAAGAGGTCTTGGATAGCTTCGGCACCCATTTTAGCAACGAATGATCCGTAGCCATATTCACGCAAGCGCTCACGATATTCACGCTCTGTCATGATAGATTTGTGCTCAAGTGGTGTATCCTTCGGATCGATCACCACGTAAGCAGCAAAGTAGATTACTTCCTCGAGGGCACGAGGACTCATATCAAGGGTCAAGCCCATACGGCTTGGAATTCCCTTGAAATACCAGATATGAGATACAGGAGCTTTCAACTCGATGTGTCCCATACGTTCACGACGAACTTTTGTACGCGTTACTTCAACACCACAACGGTCACAAACAATCCCTCTGTAACGAATGCGTTTGTACTTACCACAAGCACATTCCCAGTCTTTTGTAGGACCAAAGATGACTTCGTCAAATAGTCCTTCACGTTCTGGTTTCAACGTACGGTAATTGATTGTTTCAGGTTTTTTGACTTCTCCATAAGACCATGAACGGACTTTACTTGGAGAAGCTAGTGTGATTTGCATACTTTTAAAACGATTTACGTCAACCACTATTTCTTCCCTTTCTATTCTAAGTGAGCTACTTATTCTTGTTCAGTAGCTTCTTCTGTTGCTTCCGCTTTTGCACCTTCTTCAGCTTCAAAAGCAGCTTTTGCTTCTTCAGCAGCTTTTTTACGTGCTTTTTCAAGGTCATCTACGTGGATGACATCTTCGTCCATGCCCTCATCAAGATCACGAAGTTCAACTTCTTGATCATCTTCGTCAAGGACACGCATGTCAAGACCAAGTGATTGCAATTCTTTAACAAGAACTCGGAAGGATTCTGGAACACCTGGTTTTGGAATTGGTTTTCCTTTTGTAATAGCTTCATAAGCTTTCAAACGTCCGTTGATATCGTCAGACTTGTAAGTCAAGATTTCTTGAAGAACATTTGATGCACCATAGGCTTCAAGCGCCCAAACCTCCATCTCACCGAAACGTTGTCCACCAAACTGAGCTTTACCTCCGAGTGGTTGTTGGGTAACGGTTGAATATGGTCCGACTGAACGAGCGTGCAATTTATCATCAACCATGTGGTGAAGTTTGATCATGTACATGACACCAACTGACACACGGTTATCAAATGGTTCACCAGTACGTCCATCGTAAAGGATAGTCTTAGCATCGCTATCCATACCTGCTTCCTTAACAGTTGACCAAAGATCTTCTGAACTTGCTCCGTCAAAGACTGGTGTTGCGATGTGAATACCAAGAGTACGAGCTGCCATACCAAGGTGGAGCTCCATAACCTGACCGATATTCATACGTGATGGCACCCCAAGTGGGTTCAACATGATATCAACTGGAGTTCCGTCTGGAAGGTAAGGCATGTCTTCTACAGGAACGATACGAGAGACAACCCCTTTGTTTCCGTGACGTCCGGCCATCTTATCTCCGACCTTGATCTTACGTTTTTGAGCGATGTAAACTCGAACCAGCATGTTAACACCTGATTGCAATTCATCTCCATTTGCACGTGTAAAGATCTTAACATCACGAACAACACCATCGGCACCGTGTGGTACACGAAGAGAAGTATCACGAACTTCACGAGACTTGTCTCCGAAGATAGCGTGCAAGAGACGTTCTTCAGCTGAAAGGTCTTTCTCACCCTTAGGTGTTACTTTACCTACAAGGATGTCCCCTTCTTTAACCTCAGCACCGATACGGATAATTCCCATTTCGTCAAGGTCTTTAAGAGCATCTTCACCAACGTTTGGAATTTCACGAGTGATTTCTTCAGGTCCAAGCTTTGTATCGCGTGTTTCTGATTCATATTCTTCAAGGTGGACAGATGTGTAGACATCGTCTTTCACCAAGCGTTCGCTCATGATAACGGCATCCTCGAAGTTGTAACCTTCCCATGTCATGTAGGCAACGATTGGATTTTGCCCAAGCGCCATTTCTCCATTTTCCATAGAAGGTCCATCTGCAATAAAGTCGCCTTTTTCTACAACGTCACCAACTTTAACAAGCGTACGTTGGTTGTAAGCAGTACCTGAGTTTGAACGACGGAATTTTTGGATATGGTAAACATCCAATGAGCCATCTTCACGACGAACTTCTACCTTGTCAGCATCGGCATAAGTAACTTTACCATCATACTGAGCAATTACAGCCGCTCCAGAGTCGTGGGCTGCTTGATATTCCATACCAGTACCAACGTAAGGTGCTTTTGGATTAATCAATGGTACAGCCTGACGTTGCATGTTGGCACCCATGAGGGCACGGTTGGAGTCGTCGTTTTCCAAGAAAGGAATACATGCTGTCGCAACGGCAACTACCTGTTTTGGAGAAACGTCCATGTAATCAACACTTGAAGCTGGGTATTCTTGGTTAACCCCTTGGTGACGTCCCATGACAACTTTTTCAGCAAAAGTGCCATCTGCGTTCAATTTAGAGTTAGCCTGTGCTACTGTGTACTCATCTTCTTCATCAGCAGTCAACCAAACGATTTCGTTAGTTACTTTTCCAGTTTCACGGTCAACCTTGCGGTATGGTGTTTGAATGAAGCCATACTTGTTGAGGTGTCCGTATGAAGACAAGTTGTTGATCAAACCGATGTTTGGCCCCTCAGGTGTCTCGATTGGACACATACGACCATAGTGAGTGTAGTGCACGTCACGCACTTCATATCCAGCGCGGTCACGTGTCAAACCACCAGGTCCTAAGGCAGACAAACGACGTTTGTGTGACAACTCAGAAAGCGGGTTGTGTTGGTCCATGAACTGTGACAATTGAGAAGAACCAAAGAATTCTTTGATTGCTGCAGTTACTGGACGGATATTAATGATTTGTTGAGGTGTTAATACTTCGTTATCTTGAACAGACATACGTTCACGAACGTTACGTTCCATACGTGAAAGTCCAAGGCGTACTTGGTTGGCAAGCAATTCACCAACGGCACGGATACGACGATTTCCAAGGTGGTCGATATCATCCACACGACCGATACCTTCAGCCAAGTTGAGGAAATAGCTCATTTCAGCAAGGATGTCTGCTGGTGTGATAGTGCGAACTTTATCATCTGGATTTGCATTACCGATGATTGTTACAACACGATCTGGATCAGTTGGTGCTACAACCTTGAACTTTTGAAGAACAACTGGCTCTGTTACTACAGCCGCATCATTTGGAATGTAGACAATCTTGTTCAAATCACCATCCAAATGGCTTTCAATGCTCTCAATCACGCTACGAGTCATGATTGTTCCAGCTTCTACCAAGATTTCACCTGTTTCAGGGTCTACCAATGGCTCAGCAATGGTTTGGTTAAGCAAACGTGTTTTAACATTGAGTTTTTTATTGATCTTGTAACGACCAACTGCAGCCAAGTCATAACGACGTGGGTCAAAGAAACGAGCTACAAGCAAGCTACGTGAGCTTTCAGCAGTCTTAGGCTCACCTGGACGAAGGCGTTCGTAGATTTCCTTCAAAGCTTCGTCTGTACGAGAGTCCATTGGGTTCTTGTGAATATCTTTTTCAACAGTGTTACGAACAAGATCGCTGTCACCAAAGATATCAAAGATTTCATCATCGCCTGAGAAACCAAGCGCACGAACCAAGGTCGTAAATGGAATCTTACGAGTACGGTCGATACGAGTATAGGCGATGTCTTTTGAGTCGCTTTCAAGTTCCAACCAAGCTCCACGGTTAGGGATAACAGTTGAACCGTAACCCACTTTACCATTTTTGTCTACCTTGTCATTAAAGTAAACACCTGGAGAACGCACCAACTGTGATACGATGATACGTTCACCACCGTTGATGATAAAGGTTCCCATCTCAGTCATGATTGGGAAATCACCAAAGAAAACTTCCTGTGTCTTGATTTCGCCAGTTTCTTTGTTAATCAAGCGGAAGGTTACAAAGATAGGTGCTGAGTAGCTAGCATCGTGGATACGAGCCTCTTCAAGCGTATATTTAGGTTCTTTGATTTCGTAGCCAACAAATTCCAACTCCATTGTGTCTGTGAAGTTTGAAATTGGCAATACATCTTCAAACACTTCCTTCAGACCATGGTCTAGGAAATCTTTGAATGAATCAGTTTGAATTTCAATCAAATTTGGTAAGTCAAGAACTTCTTTGATTCTTGAAAAACTACGACGGGTACGATGTTTCCCGTATTGAACGTCATGTCCTGCCAAGATGATTCTCCTTTTTAAATAAAGTTCCAAGCTTAGTGATCTAAGCTAGTAATTATCGTTAGATGGTTCTAAAAACCCTATCAACTTATCCCCCTTGACTAATTTTCAGAATCTTTAAATCTTTGTTACAAAGGTCAAAAAACTTGAAAAAAAGCACAAAAAGAGCAGCTAAATCCGACTTTTTCAGGAGATTTAACTGCTGTGAGCCTTGTCCGGACAATATTTCAGACAAAACCTACGACAAATGATTATTTATATTATACCCTATTTAGCTAGATTTTTCAAGGTTTTAAAATATTTTTCTCTTCCTCTAATCCGTTAATTATCTACATCTTTCTTTGGAAAATCAAGTCCATATTTAGGAAAACGCTTGCCTTAACTATTCCCTCATGCTATACTGTTATTGAAATTAATAGACAGGAGACATTTTATGAAAACAGCTAAAACCACTGTTACAATCGTTTCTGCACTTGCATCTGTCATCTTATTGACCAGCTGCGCCACAAAATCCACAGAAACACAAACATCCGCTAATAACTCATCTGACAATCAGATTACAATGACTTACGACCAACTACGGTCTAGAGAAAATACCATGTCAACTCTCTGGTATCAAAAAGCGGCCGAAACAAAAGCCTTGTATCTACAAGGTTATAATGTTGCTACAGATCGTCTAAAGGAATTACTGAAAACAGAATCAGACAAGCCTTATTCGATTGTTTTGGACTTGGACGAAACGGTCCTAGATAACAGTCCTTATCAAGTTCAAAATGTCAAAGATGGAACAGTATTCACACCTGAAAATTGGGATGTTTGGGTCCAAAAAGCTGCAGCAAAAGCCGTCCCAGGTGCTAAAGATTTTCTTCAGTTTGCCGATCAAAACGGTGTCCAAATCTACTATATTTCTGACCGTTCAGTCGACCAAGTAGATGCTACCATTAAAAATCTAGAAAGCGAAGGTATTCCTGTACAAGGACGTGATCACCTCATGTTCCTAGAAAGTGGTGTAAAATCCAAAGAAGGTCGTCGACAAGCGGTTCAAGAAAAGACAAATCTTGTGTTACTATTTGGTGATAACCTTGTAGACTTTGCAGATTTTTCTAAGACTTCTGAATCTGACCGTGATAAACAGCTTGAAGAATTGCAAAAAGAATTCGGTGAAAAATTCATCATCTTCCCAAATCCAATGTATGGATCATGGGAAACAGCAGTTTACGGTGGTAATAAACTCGATGCCAAGGGACAAGTAGAAGAACGTGAAAAGGCTTTACAAGGCTTTGACAAGTAATGAAAACTTGGTATTCAATAAGGCCATAAGTACAAAAAGAAGTGCAAAAGCTCTTTAACTGACAAAACTCAAAAAAGCGGACAAGAGAGGATTCTGATAACCAGAAAACTTTCCTGTTCGCTTTTATCATGTGAATCGTATCTTAATGAGCCAGCATTTCTTGGGCGATTTCTTGACCAGATAAGCCATCTGGATAGTAGGTTGGCCAGTTATCCATTTCTTCAAAGAGGGCTTCCTGGCTAGTGCCTCCAAAGAAGATATGGAAATGCTCTGCCTTGACTGGTGCGATATTGTGGTCGCTGAATTGAACATACTTAAATTGTCCAGCGTCTGCATCTGTCGCTTCAAAGAGATAACGAACTCCTCGATTCCCTTTCTTATAGGTCAAGATTTTCTTGCCGACATACTTGTAGGTATATTTCTTACTTTGATCACCTTGGATGAATTCCATAGTGTTATCCGTGATATTAATCTTAGATACATCCGTTTGATAGCCTTTTTGATAGTAGGATTTATATTCATCCTTAGTCATCTTACCAGTCAACTTAGCCTTGTAGTCAAAGACTTGGTCTAGAGTACCATCTTCAAGGAAAGGATAGACTGACTGCCAGTTACCAGCATAGTCACTCAAGGTACGATCCTTGACATCAGCATCCTCAAAGTAACCATTTTGAACGGTTTTAGTTTCCTCGGCTTTTTCTGGTTCAATTTCTGCCCCTGCCTGGTCAGTTGTTTGCTTGAGGGCTTTGAGATTTTTCTCCATGACAGAGATATAGTTCTCACCGGCCTTCATGTCCTCTTCGGTCAAGCTTTCCAGAGGATTCAGAACATCTAACTTAACTCCTGTTTCTTTTGAAAGAGTATTAGCTAGAGCTTGTGAGGCATTTTCTTCAAAGTAGATATAAGAAATCTTATTCTTCTTGATGTACTCGGTCAATTCTGCCAAGCGGCTTGCTGAAGGCTCCGCATCTGGCGAAAGCCCAGAGATAGAGACTTGAGTGAGTCCGTAGTCTAAGGCAAGATAACGAAAGGCAGCGTGTTGAGTCACAAAACTCTTTTGTTTAGCACTAGAAAGTCCTTCAGTATAGGCTTTATCCAAGGCTTGCAATTTTTCGATATAGGCTGCTGCATTTTGCTCAAAAGTCGCCTTCTTATCTGGATAGTCAGCTGAAAGACTATCACGGATGTGCTCTACAAGTTTGATTGCACGCGCAGGAGACAACCATACATGAGGGTCATACTCGTGATGATGACCCCCTTCGCCGTGGTCATGGTCTTCCTCTTCTTCACTACCTGGAAGAAGCAACATATCTCCAGTAGCCTTGATTGTTTTTACTTTTTTGGCATCTAGTGAATCTAAAAGCTTGGGAACCCAAGTTTCCATGTTCTCATTTTCATACACAAAGGCGTCGGCGTCTTGGATTTTAGCAACTGCCTTAGGCGATGGTTCATAATCATGTGGTTCTGTCCCTGCCCCAATCAAGAGCTCGACATTGGCTGTATCGCCTGCTACTTGTTTGGTAAATTCGTAAACAGGGTAGAATGTTGTGACGATATTTAATTTTCCATCTGCCTGTTTTTGATTGGAACAAGCCACTAAGAATACCGTCACAAGACTTGCCAAAAGTAGGCCTAGTTTTTTCATTTTCTTCTCCTATTTGATAAAACGTTTGAGTAAGCTGACTAACAAAAAGACAACTACAAAGATAATGGTAATACTTGCACTCGGTGGTGTCTCTGCATAGTAGGAGATATAAAGTCCCGCCACCATACCTAGAAAACCAATAACGCTGGCAAGAATCATCACCGAACTAAAGTTCTTCCCTAAACGCAAAGCGATACTAGCTGGTAGGACCATGATGGTCGATACCAAGAGTGCTCCTGCAGCTGGAATCATAAGAGCAATAGCCACACCCGTCACCATGTTAAAGAGGATAGACATAGTACGCACTGGAAGGCCATCTACAAAAGCTGTATCCTCGTCAAACGTTAAGATGTACATGGGTCTCAAAAAGAGGAAGGTCAGAATTAAAACAACCGCTGCAATGACAAAGAGCCCAATTACCTGCTCTTGACTGATGGTCACAATAGAACCAAACAGGTATTGGTCCAAACTCATAGAACTCGAGCTCTTACCCTTACTCATAACAATGAGTGAAACTGCAAGTCCTGTAGACATGAGAATAGCTGTCCCAATCTCCATAAAGCTCTTGTAAACCGTACGGAGATATTCAAGAAAGACCGCGGCAATCAAGACAATGGCAATGGTTGAGATGGTTGGAGAAATCCCCAAAACCAAACCAAAGGCAACCCCTGAAAGCGAAACGTGACTCAGAGTATCACTCATAAGGCTCTGACGACGCAAGATGAGGAAGGTCCCAAGGACTGGCGAAAAGAGACTCATGGCAATAACGGCCAAAAAGGCTCGCTGCATAAAATCATAAGACAATAGATTAAGCATGCTCCACCTCCTGGTCATTTTCATGGACATTGAAACAACGCCATGGGGAATCTTGGTCACGGACAAGGTGGATATTGCGATCTGCGTAATCCTTGACTTCTTCAGGATCGTGAGTAATCATCAAAACAGCCTTGCCATGGTGGTGGGCACTGTGGTGCATGAGCTCATAAAATTCATTCTTGGTACCTGCATCCATCCCTGTTGTCGGCTCATCCAAGATAAAGATATCTGGATCTGAAGCAAACATACGTGCAATGACCGCTCTTTGCTTTTGCCCACCAGAGAGAGAGCCAATCCGTTTATCCCGATGTTCCCACATGCCAACTGAGTTTAAACTAGCCTTGATGTGTTCTTCGTCGTGAGCATTCAAACGACGGAACCAGCCCTTTCTTGGGTAGCGACCTGATTTGACAAATTCATAAACGGTACTTGGAAAGCCTGCATTAAAACTTGCAATCTGTTGAGGAAGATAGGCAATTCTTAGCTTTTTCCCATGAATATTTGTCTTTGAGATGGTTACTTTCCCAATTCGTGGTTGTAAAATACCTAGACTAGCTTTGATAAGAGTAGTCTTTGCCGCTCCATTTTCTCCTGTCAGTGTGACAAATTCCCCACTATCAACACTGTAATTGATATGCTCAAGCACAGGTTCCTTGTCATAATAGAAGGACAAATCCTCTACTGTGATGTATCTCATTACTTGATTTCTCCTACTAAAGCAGTTAAAAACCGCTGGATAATTTTTTGTTCGTTTGGTGTGAACTGAGTGGCAACCTGCTCATAAGTCGAGAGGGTATGTTCATGATGATGGTGGTGTTCCTCAGCAATAGGTCGAGCCAAGTCTGTCAATTGATAGAAGACAACGCGAGCATCCTTAGGATCCTTAGACGTTTCTAACATTCCCTCCTTAACCAGGGATTTGATAGCCTTTGTAACGGCAGCTTGACTGACATTGAGACGACGCGCCAACTCAGAGTTGGTGAGCGACTCCTCTGATAAAAGCATGAGAATATGCTCCTGGGTATTGGTCAAGGCTACATCACTGGTACAATGACCAATGAGAATTTCATGCTGGTTTTCAGCTTTTAGGATAATCTCATTTAAAAATTGATCGATATCTTTTGCCAACTGTCTCATGATTTGCTCCTTTCTCAGAACGGAATTTCTATAAATACAAGGTTTTCATACTCTTCAAAAATCAAATTCAAACCACGTCAGCTTCGTCTTGGCGTACTCAAGTACAGCCTGCGTCTCGCTTCCTAGTTTGCTCTTTGATTTTTATTGAGTATCGCGCCATTCCTTTACTAGTTAAGTATATCACATCCAAGCAAGGAGTCAAGAAAAAAGATGAAAACACCTGAGATGTTTTCATCTTGTAGAATTATTTTTCTTGTTTACGACTAGTCCAGAGGGCTGTCGCTCCAAGAATCATACCCAATAGCATCATGAAAATAGATTGCTCACTACCTGTATTTGGAAGTAATTTTTCTGAAACTACTGTCTTGTTAGCAAACTGATCTGCAACCTTATAATCAACTTTTACAGTAGATGTTTGAGCAGGAGTTGTTCCCTGATTTTTTCCTGATGGAGTTGTTTTTGTTGCTGAATCTTGCTCCGATTTAGCTGGAGTTGTCTTTTGAACTTTTCCTGGCTTAGTTGCATCATTTCCTGAATTAGCCGGAGTTGTTTCCTGATTTTTTCCTGGTTGAGTAGGAGTTTTTGCTGGATCTGTTTCTGAATCTTTTCCTGGTTTAGCTGGATCTTGCTCTTTACCTTGATCTTCTGGCAGTTTAAATGTTTTTGAATCCACAGAAATCGTGCGTGAGTTTGGATTTACCTTTTCATACTGAGTCAAATCAGCTGTTTTAAGGTAATCTTCAAAGGCGGCATCCATTGAAGGACCTTCTTCTCTGGCACCACCAAGCATAGTATAACCGTCACCACCTGCTGCAAGGAAGTCATTGGTTGCTAGGTAGTAAACTTTTTCCAAATCTAGTTTTTCATAAAGACCAGTCGCACCATTCTTAACTTGAATAGCCAAGACACGTTTGCCTGCAGCTAGATTTGTATCGTAGTAGACCTTGGCTCCTGAAATCTGTAAGAATCCGCCACTTGGTTCTAGCAATGGTTGACCATTTTCATCCAAGACAGTTTTTCCTGCCTTATCAACCTGCAAAATAGATCCAAGTGATTTTTCAAACATGTCAAAAACTTGCTGACCAGTTACTTGAATTTGTGAAATTGTGTTCCCAAATGGTAGAACCGCAATGACATTTCCTTTTGTAATTGGCTTATCTTTGGCAATCGTTTCACGCAAGCCACCACCATTGGTCACAGCGATATCCGTCGGATGACTAAAGCCTGTTTGACCGTATTGATAGAGAGAATCTGCGACAACATTTCCAAGGTTAGTTTCACGGACACGGACATTTTCACGGTCACCGTTCAATTCAACTGGACTATTTGAAACAACTTCTATAGCATTTTCAGCGTCATACTTTTGTTTGATGTCCTTGACAAGTTTTTCAATTTTTGGATTAGCTTCCAATTTCTTAGCATCTGCAGCTGCAATGAGTGAAGGATTCCCCAATAATTGGCGAGATTTGTAAGTGATTTTACCAACGTTATGGAGATAGCTTCCTGTCTGGTTGTATGTTACATTGTCACCATAAGTAGTCGATTCTACTGTATGAGAGTGACCATCAATAACAGTGACACGCTTACCTTTCAAAAGAGGATTTTTTGAAAGTGCTTCTGCAAGAGTAGAACCGCGCCATTCTACTGGTGTTGTTGTATCAACTCCCAAGTGAGCGAGAACAACATAGTGTTTGTAGTCTTTGCCTTCTGCCAAGGCTTTAGCTTGAATTTCTTCGATAACCTTGTTAACCTCTGCAATAGGTTCTGTAAAGGTTACGCCTTTAACATTTTTAGGGTGGGTCTTAGTAGCTGTTTCAGGTGTTGTCACACCGATGACGACAAACTCATCACCTGCAACATCCTTGTTCTTATCAACAATTGTTGCTGCTTCAAATAAACGAGCACCATTGACATAAGTGTTTGAGCTGAGCAATGGGAAGTTCAAAATTTCTTTGTATTTTTTAACTTCATCAAGTCCAAAGTCGAACTCATGATTTCCTACAGCCATAGCATCATAGCCCATCTCGTTTAAGATTTTGGCACGTGCTTCACCCTTTGTAGAGTTTGAAATTGGCAGACCTTGGAAGGCATCGCCTGCATCTACTACTAGAGTCGTTTGGTTGCCCTTTTCTCGCTCCTTCTCAATAACCGTTGCGAGTTTGGCATCTCCAATTACTCCTTTTTCTTCTACAATACGACCATGCACGTCATTAGTGTGCAAGATAACAGTATCTGCTTCTTCTTTTTGAGGTGCAGCCTCTTCAACTGGCGTTGCCGGACTTGTAACAACCTCAGGAGTCGCTGTCACTACTGGTGCTTCTGTAGTGCTCACAACTTCTGTAGCTTCTGAAGAACTAGTATTTTCTTCAGCATAGACTTGTCCAGCTAAAAAGGCTGGAGCTAATAGGGCTGTCGATAGCACAGGCAACAAAAAACGTTTATTCATATTGAAATCCCTTTCTCTTCTTTCTTCTACCATTATACGCTATTTAGCATCATTTTAAAACTTTTAACCTTTTTGAAGGTAACCTATCCAACATTTCATAAAAAAAGTCTGAACAAAAAGTTCAAACTCTTTTTCTATATTATTGAAAATCTTGGATATTTCCATCATAGGTTGCCCAATCTTGACTAAAGAAACGATCATTCATTTGGTAATTAGGCGCTGTTGTTGGATTGCTCAAAAAGGGATTTACAACCTTATCAAATGCTAACCAGCCTAACCAACCGATATGAATCGTGTCCTTAACAAAGTAGGGATCTCCACCGTTTTTTGAAAAGTCAGCGATATTGGTAAAGCCTTGACTCTCCAACTGGTAACGAATTTTTTCAATTGCGTGTTGATACATCTCCTCACTCAAGCCTGTATAATTCATCCATTTTTTATTGACAGGTTGAAAGACAAAGAGCACATTCACCTTAGATTTAGCAAATTGATCGAGCACTAACTGCAAATCATTGTACTCACTTGACTGGAGAAAGTTGTAATTTTTTTGATACCCTTCCCACTTTTTTAAATCTTTCTTTAGTTGAGTATTGTAAAAGTGGTTATCCATCCCCAAATCATTATTGGTCGTATTTTCTTCTGCATCCTTACGTGCAATATTTTCCAATTCTTCATACGAAAAATGCTCTGGGAGACTGCTCAAATATTTTTCAATATGATCTTTATACTTTAATCGGCCCCGAATGGAGAACTGACCAAAAAGGGCAGCTTGTCTTTCATTGAACTCAGCAGAGAGATTAACCACCGTTTGATCAAAATCTGACAATTGTTCATTCTTAGCCAGCTTCTCAACAATCCTCTTCATCGGAACTCTTGGATTTTGCTTTAAGAGTCTATTAGCCGCATATTGAGAGGCTGCATCCCCAGATTGATTCTCTAAAAAGGCAGTCAACTGATCATTGTTAAAATAGGTTTGAAAAATAGTTGGGTCATGATCCTCTTTTGTAAACCACTGTGGAGAGATTACAAATACCGCTTGTTTGTTTTCAAGCTCAGATGTGATTTGTTGCAGCCCAAAGTATTGACTAAGAGAAGCTGCTCCTGCCTGCCCCATAAAATAAGGACGATAGGGGCGATTATACTTTTCAGCTAGTACTGCTGGATGCATACTATCAAAACGAATCCATTCACTCGAACCCAAAAAGGGTATAAAACGTATATTAGGATCCGTGAGAGCTCTCACTTTTTGTCTTCTCTCTTTGAAACTTTCTGCACTTATAGAGGCTGCAGAGTATTTTTCCTCCATTAGATTATGACTCTTACTACTAGGGTAGAAAAAAATGAGTAGAAGAACCAATAAACCTGCAATAAGAATGGGCCCGAAGATTAACCACAGGCGTTTAAGCATTCTTTAACTCCGTAATCCCTGCTACGATTTTATTAGCTGTATTCCAGTCGTCACGACCAAATTCTGTAACTGGGACACGAATATCAAAGCGATTTTCGATTTCCACGATCAATTCAACTGTTCCCATACTATCCAAGACACCTGCGTCAAAAAGATCCTCATCCATCATGTCAGATACATCTTCCATAAATAATTCATCAATAATTTCAATAACTTCTGATTTGATATCCATTTTTTAATTCCTTTTATTTTTTAAACCATAAATCATTCAAAAATCCAGAAAAGATTAAGAATGAAACCATCACGACATGGAAGGTTATCACCATGCCAAGCAACTGAGCCCAGCGATTCTCAGGCAAGGGAGGTCGCCCTGCTTTCTTACGTTCTTTATTGAGCGTTTTTTTCTTTCGAACCCAGGCATCATTAATGACTAAGCCCACTCCATGAAAGAGTCCGTAGGCGATGTAAAACCAAGTTATCCCATGCCAGAACCCCATAAGGAGCATGTTCAGGATATAGGCGACACTTGAGGTCACATTTCGATTCTTAAAGAGCTTCTTTCTCGTCATCACCATGACCATGCGCATAAAGACAAAATCACGGAACCAGAAGGATAAACTCATGTGCCAGCGATTCCAAAACTCCTTCAAATCCCTTGATAAAAAGGGTTTGTTGAAGTTGATCGGACTACGAATCCCCATCAGATTTGAAATAGCTAGAGCAAACATAGAGTAACCTGCAAAGTCAAAGAAGAGCTCCAAACCAAATGTGTACATGATGGCCACTACATAATAGTTAAAGACGCCACCTGTTTGTAAAGCTAAATTCTTTAGCGGTGGTAATAAAATCTCGCCTAAAATATGAGCTAGGATAAATTTATACAGAAATCCCCACATGATATATCGAACTGACTCAGCTAGCATATCTAGCAACTCATCGCGCTCTGGTATCGTCTTATAATTTTCATTAAAACGTTTGAAACGATCAATAGGACCACTTGAAAATGTCGGCATAAAGAGAAGAAAACGCAAATACTCCCACATCTTCAAATCCTTAATGACTCCATCTCGAAGTTCGATGATGATTCCTACCGAACGAAATGTCAAATAAGAAATTCCCAAAAATCCAAGCAAAGACTGCGTTCCATTGATAGCAGGCTGCACCTTGACAAAGATGATGGGAAGTAACGACAACAGACTAACGAGATAGAAAATCCATTTGCCGTCTCGGACTTTTCGATACTGCTTGTAAAAAAGAACCAGTACCATTTGCCAAATTAGATAGATTCCTAAGGCAGCTAATTGATTGGTCTTGCCTCCCGTCAACATAGTGACTATAAAGAAGAGACTAACCAATATTTCATACCAGCCAAAACGTTTTTTGAAAAAAAGACCGATAAAGATGGGCAAGGTAGCGGTAATCACGTAGACAAAGTACTGTAGATTTCCATAGGGCTCAATATGAGGAAGCTGTTTGAGAAGCTCCATCATCTATTATTTACCTCATTGATTAAGCCTTTAATGTCAATCTTGCCATTTGGAGTTAGTGGCAATTCCTTTCTGTAAAGGAACTTAGACGGCATCATGTAAGACATCATAATATCTTCCAAGTCTTCCTTGATCGCTTTCGTGATATCGATGTCGCGCTCAAATTGTTCTTTGACACCATCTTTTAAGATAACATAGGCCAAGAGGTTTTGAACCTTGTGGTCTTTGTTGTAACGTGGAACTGCAACAGCAGATTCAACGTACTTGGATTTGTTCAAGTTTTGAGAAACATCCTCTAGCTCAATGCGGTAACCGTTAAACTTGATCTGGAAGTCCATCCGTCCACCATAGAGAAGGAGACCTTCATCTGTCATTGTTCCGACATCTCCCGTATGATAGGCTGGCAGACCTTCAAATTCGAAGAAGGCTTCAGCTGTTTTTTCAGAATTGTTCATGTAGCCTTTTGAAACAGCTGGACCAGATACGATGATCTCCCCTTGCTCTCCGTTTGGCAATTTATTCCCTTCCTCATCAATGATAAAGGTTGGAGAATCTTCTTTGGTGTAGCCAATTGGTAAACGTTTCAGGGTTGCCAACATCTCATCTGTAATAGCGACTGCTGACAAAGCAACTGTTGCTTCCGTTGGACCGTAAGCATTGATAATGCGTGCATTCGGGAAACGCTCGCGCAATTTCTGAGCGGTTTTCACGGTCAACTCTTCCCCATCAAAGTAGAAATGAGTGATCCCTGGCATCTTTTCAGCATTGAAATCTTCAGATAACATGGCCATATCTGCAAAAGATGGTGTCGAAGTCCAAATAGCAATCGGAAGAGAAAAGATAGTTGCAAAGAGTTGTTTGAAGTCTTGAGTAATGGCTGATGGGAGGGCAAAAAGCGTTCCTCCAAGAGCCAAGGTCGGTGCCCAATACATGACAGACAAGTCAAAAGAATAGGGCGGTTGCGCCAACATTTGTGGACGCTCTGGCGTCGCAAATTCCTTGTCCGTAATCATCCAGTTGGTAAAGCTGAGCAAATTATCATGCGAAATTTGCACCCCTTTTGGTTTTCCAGTTGTCCCTGAAGTAAAGATGATGTAGTAGTTATCATCCCCCTTGACCGGATGCGTCATCTCATAGCTATTCCCTTGAGCAAAGGTTTCATGAACCTGAGCTAGATTCATCATTGGTGTAGAGACCTGCTCTAATGGAAAGTCTGAGATGGCAATAATCAAACTTGGCTCTGCCACTTCTAAAATAGCTGAAACTCGCTCCAAGGCCGAATGACTGTCAATTGGAATGTAGGCATGACCTGACTTAGTCAGAGCTACAAAGGTAACTAACATCTCATACTCCTGACCACCAAAAACGACTACAGGAGATTTTTCAGGTAAATCTAGTTGATCGATGGTTGCAGCCAAACTATCCGAATCAGCCTTCAAATCACCATAGGTACGTTCCTCACCAAGAACATTATAGACTGGAAAGCTAGGCTGAGTTTGGGCGAAGTACTCAATCGCTTCAATCATATCTTTTATCGGTTTATTAGACACAGTTCGTTTTCTCCTTAAAGTTAAAATTCATTGTAGATAAAGCCACCCTGACCTTGACCAAGATAACTAAAGAAATAAAGCAAACCCAGTAAAACAATAAAATACAGGACCGTTTGCCCTAAAAAAATATATAATGGTTTCTTTCTATCCATGATCGATTTCTTTTCTGTAAATTTCCGTCAATTTTCCCACAAACAATTACTATTTTTTCTTGTTCCCATTTTACCACTTTATTCCCTCTATTTTCAACTGTTTACCATTTTTTGGAAGTTGATTTTAGCTTATTTTAGTTCTTTCTTCATAATTTCACTGATGTAAATAAATCACTTTAAAACGATAGTAGACACCCCACTCCCCCTTTGGGCATTTTTATGCTAAAATAATAGCTATGGATAAAATTATTAAAACTATATCAGAAAGCGGGGCTTTTCGTGCTTATGTTCTTGATAGCACTGAAACCGTCCGCACTGCTCAAGAAAAACATCAAACCCAAGCTAGCTCAACTGTAGCACTTGGTCGCACCCTTATTGCCAGCCAGATTCTCGCAGCCAATGAAAAAGGAAATACCAAACTAACAGTAAAAGTGCTAGGTTCTAGCTCACTCGGTGCCATTATCACTGTCGCAGATACCAAGGGGAATGTCAAAGGTTACGTTCAAAATCCTGGTGTTGACATCAAAAAGACTGCAACTGGTGAAGTTCTAGTCGGACCTTTTGTTGGAAATGGTCAATTCCTCGTTATCACAGACTATGGTACTGGGAATCCTTATAACTCTATGACTCCCCTCATCTCTGGGGAAATCGGAGAAGACCTTGCCTTTTATCTGACTGAAAGCCAACAAACGCCGTCAGCAGTTGGTCTAAATGTCCTTTTGGACGAAGAAGACAAGGTCAAAGTCGCAGGCGGTTTCCTTGTCCAAGTCTTACCAGGAGCCAAGGAAGAAGAGATTGCTCGTTTTGAAAAACGCATCCAAGAAATGCCTGCCATTTCAACCCTTCTCGAGAGTGAAGACCATATCGAATCTCTTCTTAAAGCCATCTATGGTGACGAACCATACAAACGCTTGTCTGAAGAAGAGATTCGTTTCCAATGTGACTGTAGCAAAGAACGCTTTATGAAGGCTCTTTCTAGTCTTCCAAGCTCAGACTTGCAGCAAATGAAGGACGAAGACCACGGGGCAGAAATCACTTGTCAATTCTGCCAAACTACTTATAATTTTGATGAAAACGACCTGGAGGAACTCATTCATGACAAATCTTAATACACCTTTTATGATTGGCAATGTTGAGATTCCCAATCGTACCGTTTTAGCACCTATGGCCGGCGTGACCAACTCCGCCTTCCGTACTATCGCAAAAGAACTTGGAGCTGGACTCGTTGTCATGGAAATGGTCTCTGACAAGGGAATCCAATACAACAACGAAAAGACTCTTCACATGCTTCATATCGATGAAGGAGAAAACCCAGTCTCTATCCAACTATTTGGTAGTGATGAAGACAGCCTAGCACGCGCAGCAGAATTCATCCAAGAAAACACCAAGACCGATATCGTTGATATCAACATGGGCTGTCCAGTTAACAAAATCGTCAAAAACGAAGCTGGCGCTATGTGGCTCAAGGATCCAGACAAGATCTACTCTATCATTAACAAGGTCCAATCTGTCCTTGATATCCCACTTACTGTCAAAATGCGTACGGGCTGGTCTGATCCATCTCTAGCTGTGGAAAATGCTCTCGCCGCTGAGGCTGCAGGTGTCTCTGCACTTGCTATGCACGGTCGTACTCGTGAACAAATGTACACTGGTCACGCAGATTTGGAGACCCTTCACAAGGTTGCACAAGCTCTGACAAAAATTCCATTTATCGCTAACGGTGACATTCGCACTGTCCAAGAAGCCAAACAACGCATCGAAGAAGTCGGTGCTGATGCCGTTATGATTGGACGCGCAGCTATGGGGAATCCTTACCTCTTCAATCAAATCAATCACTACTTTGAAACTGGAGAAATCCTTCCTGATTTAACCTTTGAAGATAAGATGAACATCGCCTACGAGCATTTGAAACGCTTAATCAACCTCAAGGGAGAAAAGGTTGCGGTCCGTGAATTCCGTGGACTCGCTCCTCACTACCTCCGTGGAACATCTGGTGCAGCTAAACTCCGTGGAGCTATCTCACAAGCAAGCACACTTGCAGAGATAGAGGCCCTATTGCAATTAGATAAAGCATAAACGTATAAAAAAGGGCAAATCTCAAATTGAGATTTGCCCTTTTTTATATATTTTCATCTTGCAAATCTAGCTGCTTCACTCTAGCAATATAGTAGGACATGATCACAAACAAATTGAAGCTGACAATCCAAATAGACCATTCATGGAAAAAATGCATAGATACAGCCAAGCTAATAGCGCCCACTACGAAACTGCCTACAACAATGCCATAGTTCAAGGCTTGACGACGATATTCTTGAACATCTCCTTCTCCTCTAACGATACGATACAAAGCAGTCAACATCTTTCGGTAATTTCCAGAGGTCATAAAAATGACATAGGGATGATCTTCAATCAAACTACCCGTAAATGTTAGCATCATCATTCCAGTTCCAAAAGCAATAAAAGGAACTTCTAATAGAGGAAAGCGGGAAAAGAAGGGAAGAACAAGGGTACCGATAAATAAGGGAAGTAGCATCTTAACCCGCCAATAGGCTGTTTTGCGATATTCTTTCATGTACAAGGCGAAAAGAAAGCCTAGGGAAAAGAATATAATAGAACAGAATCTCAACATGGTATTGGTGACATGTGAATCGTGCCAATCTGATATCAGTAGGAGAATGTTCCCTGTCTGTGTTGCCACCAAACTATGGTACTGGATATGACAGAACACATCCAAAGAACCACCGATAAAGCCAAGGAACAATCCCATGAGTCGTGTATTTTGAGGTAAAATTAATTTATCTGACATTGATTCATCACTCGTTTCCCTTTGATTTTTTCATTATACCACTTTCTCTAAAAGAAACTAAGTGAAAAACGGTTAGTTCAGGTAGACATGATTAGATATACTTCAAAGTTAGTCTCATCTCTGGAGTTCATTTATGACGTCTTATCAACTTCAAATGCTGTAGGTACTCATCAACTAAACTATTTTTAAACAAATTATTTCAGTACTGAAGTCTATGGCTTAATCAAAGTAACACTTGAAACAGTACCATCTGCACCTGTTGTAATTTGGATGACTTTTCCACCACCTACTTCAGCATTGTATTTCCCATCATCAAGGGTATAAGAATAGCTTTGAATAGAGTAGTTTTCTTTCTTGCCATCAGCAGATTCTACTGTAAATTGACCGCCTGATGAGACAGTGATAGTTTCACCATTCGCACCCTTCCAATTCCCAGCTGCAGCTGAAAAATCTTTGTCCACCATAGTCAAGACACCTTTATAACGTTTGTTATGTTCTGCCTGCTTGTCTTGAAGTTTGCGATCAGTTGCTGGATCATAAGCTGACTGATTCTGTTTTTCTTGTGTTCCTTGTTGATTGGATGGAGCTTGAGAAGGGGTTTGCTTAGCAGAAGGTTCTTGATTTTGTTTTGTTTCTGGTGCTGGTGTTGCTTGCGATTGATTAGCAGTAGTCGTTGACTGATCAGAAGATGATGATTTAGCTTTTTCTGATGAAGTTGAACTTGAGGATTTCTGAGTCTTGTTCTCTTGACTTGAAGAACTGGCCTTAGAACTAGAAGATGCTTGTGTTGTCTTGCTAGAACTATCACTTGTGGTGTTTTCTTTCTTATTACCACAAGCCCCCAATAACAATGTTGAAGCAAGTACAGTTGCGGCCATTAATTTGATAGAAGTTTTATTTTTCATTTTATGCTCCTTTGTAACATTTTTGAAATGTTAAGAAATATTTTTGTAACATTATTGTAATATTTGTTTTTAAATCTGTCAACTATTTATCTAAAATTTTTTAGAATTATTTTTTAGTACATTTGTTTTCTTACTCCTCCTATATCTTTTATTCGTAAATAATTTAAAAAAAACACAAAAGTTCTTCCTGATAAAGTGCTATATTTTAAAGTGTAATCGCTTGCATTTTTTTCTTAAAGGACTATAATAAAATTGAAATAGGATATTGGAGGTGTAGGCCTATGTCAAGCAAATATTACACATATCTTCCTTGGTTGATTATTGGTGCATTCTCTTCTTATGGAGTTGCTACTCATTACGCTCAAACAACATTTGATTTGTTCTACTTAACCACAATCTTCATGATTGTTTATGTGGCTCTAATGTACTTACACGAACATTATTTAAAATATAAATACAAAGATTTATTCATTCGTTTTATGAGTAATCCTAAAAAAGATAAACATCCTTAAACAAAAAATAACAACAAAAAGAGGCCGGGAAGAATCCCGACCTCGCTTTTTTATGAATAATAAACCTTTGACACGATAGCTGACTTGGCTTGTGACGCAAACTTTATTTTCTCTATTCTCAAGCTTCAACTAGCCATCGGATTTGTTGAAACTTCTCAGGACTGAGACTAGGAAATCGAGACTTGGTCTATCGATTTCTGTCCCAAAGCTTTTTATTTCAATCGATAGGTTTTTCTTGGTTTCTTTTTAGGCACTCGTTTGAGCCCAACTTCTTCTACATACTCACCGTATTTTACGAGAAAGTTATTGCTGACGATTGGTCGTCCTGGGTTGATGAGATTGACTAATTCGGTCCCTTCATAGACAGTGAACTCCTCCTCTAGCAGATAGAGGAAGGTCGGATTCCAGTCAAGACGCCCTTGGATTCGTTTAATAGACTCTTGGATAATGGCATAATGGTCAAAGGCGAAGGCGTGCTCCTCCAACTCTAGTCCCTCTAGGAAGCACTTGCCCGTCTGAAAATCAACATCGACAAAAACTACATCCTTAGCATCATCTCCAGCTTGAACGAGTTCGAGTGCTCGACTAGGTAGATACACCAAGTGGGCGATAGTAACCGTCCAGCCCCGCGGATCACGACCTGGGGTAGACACTGTCATCAACTGTTCGATTTTTTCCAAAGGAAGGTCGAGGTTAACCTCCTCTCGCACCTCACGCTGGCAAGCATGCCTTGCATCTTCACTCTTATCCATAAAACCACCGACCAAAGCCAAACAGTTTTGATAAGGATGGGCCTTGCGACGAATCAGCAAGAGTTTGATTTTCCCTTCCACAAAGCAATAAGCTACCATATCCACCGTCACGCTCGGTTTTTCATACTGAGGAAGATCCTGTTTGCAGTACCAGTCTAAAAATTCCTTCTCAGTCGCATGAATCTCAAAATATTCTCTTTCTGTCATTCCAGCCGGGATTATCCTTTCAGTCATCTTATCCCTCCTTGACAGCTTTTGTCCATTGGTACCAACCGACTAAACTATTGATGGTATAAACCCAGTACATACCTTGGATATGGATATTTTCACCCCACCAGAGGTAAATACTAAAGAGATTGGTTGCAATCCAGAAAATCCATTGCTCACGGTAAAGACGTGTCATCAAGAGCTGACCAACACCATTGGTTGCATCCGTAACACTGTCACGGAAAGGACGAGCGCTATGGATACTTTGGTAGGCAAAGCCCATACCAATCCAGATGATGGCTGTCAAAGCCAAATATTTGAGCCAATCAATCAGGCCAAGTTTCTTAGCTTCAAAGTGAGACTCCTCTGGTTTTCCTTGCTCATTGATCCGATTAGATAACCAAGTATAAAGACCAATAGGCTGCATCACAAAGAAATAAACTGTGGTCAATACTTCACCATAGAAAGTGGCATCCATGGCTAATACCAAGTAGATAGCAGAGTTAATAGCACCAAAAAGGTAGTTACTTGCCCGACCTTCAGCTACCAAGATAACGCAGACAATCCCTGTCCAAGAGGCCAAAAGACCAACCCAATCATGACTTTCCGTGTTTTGTGTAAACTCCAGAATAAGAGGGACACTTGATAAAGCAATCAAATAGAGCCACTGGAAAAGACTGCGTCCCACAAAGAGGTCTTTCCAAAGCAAACTCATTACTCCTGCAAAACCAATTTTACGAGCTTCTGCGTGAACATTTTTAAAGTTTGCGATAAATCGAGTGATTTTTTCAGTTATTTTTTTCATTTTCTTCTCCTAATCTGCTTGGTAAATGGCATCGATAGCTACTTTTGCTGCTTCATAATTTCCTAGATAGTCATCAGCTAGATAAACATGAGGGATAGTAGCCAGATATTGCTCCCTCATCATATCCAAATGCTGAGAAAAACTATGACGGATATGGTCTTCTGCCATGGTCATGTCTCGAAAACCATCATTAACATAAGAGCCAACAGGTTGCACAAAGAGGATTAAATCCCACTTTTCCTTGGCTAAGATGGAAACGAATAGATTATCAAATGTTTCTACGGACAAGTCCCCCTGCTCTTCAGTTTCCATGTAGTAATCGTAGTAGCCCTTGGTTACCAATGAGTTGGTGTCTGCAATGACCAAGCCTCGATTGGCATTGCTATCGATTAACTTGGAAGTTTGGTCATATTGCCCCAATAGAAGGTAATAATAGTCTTTTGGAGTAAGCTCATCATCTCGGACATTATTTTTTATCTGATACTCACGAGCATATTCCAGACTGACTGGCGCATCATAGAAGCGAGCTAAATCCTTGGCTAGAGTTGTTTTACCATTACTAGCACTTCCCATAATCAACACTTTTTTCGTAAACTGACGGCGGAAGGGTTGAGCGATATATTTCCAATATCTACTTGGGTTTTCTCGAATCATGGTAGCCGAAATTCCAAATTTTCTTTCCTGTAGAACAGTCTCAAAACCACGTTCTGACAATTCTTGTTGGTATTCGGACTCTCCTACAAAAAAGATAAGCTCCTCACTAGTCTGGTCATAGGAAATGGCCTGTAACATCTGATCCAACCACTCCTGCCAGCCCATCGGATAGCGTGGAATATTGCTTTCGTCAAGTTTACAAACATAGGTCAACTCATCATCTCGAAAAGCTTCACGAATATAGCGAAATCTCTTTTGTAGTGTAAGTCCCACCTGTTCACCACGATCTCCCTTATAACCTGAAACTACCACCCATACAGCATCGCATTGACGTTTTGCTCTTTGGATTAAATCAATATGCCCTTGATGTAAGGGAGCAAAGGTGCCAAAAACAACCGCTATACTCTTTTTCATATCTGTTTAACCTTTTTATAAACTTTTATATTTTGCATTATACTCTGTCTTGTTCTGTTTGTCAAGACTTTTTTATTATTTTTTATAAAAACATTGCTGCATGATAAGATTTTTTTTACTTGATATGCAAAACCTGATCAGTAGCATTCTGTTTTGAAAGCCTTAAAATAAATGCACACTCCAAGTAGCTATTTGGGCAACAACTTTTCAAAAAAGAGGCTGAAACAATCTGTTCCAACCTCACAATTTTAAACAATTTCAAATTTTAATTGACCAGCTTTGACACCAATTTTCAGAGTCTTGCCAGCTTCCAATTCACCTTTAAGGAGAAGCTCTGCTAGCTTGTCTTCTACTTCCGTTTGCAAAGTTCTACGAAGTGGACGAGCCCCCATCTCTGGATCATAGCCTTGCTGAGCTAGAAGTTTAAGGGCAGATGCTTGGAGTTTCAAGTCAATTCCTTTTTCTGCTAGGCTTGCAATCAATGGTTTGACCATAATCTTAACTACTTCCTGCATATCTTGACTTGACAAGCTATGGAAGACTACCTTCTCATCAATACGGTTGATAAACTCTGGACGATAAGCCTTTTTCAGCTCCTCAAACATACGTTTTTCCATATTTTCTTGGTCAAAACGAATATCCTTAGCTCCAAATCCAACTGTTTTATCATCACGAAGGGCTGTTGCACCAAGGTTTGACGTCATGATAATAATGGTGTTTGAGAAATCAACCTTGCGACCTTTACTATCTGTCAAGACACCATCATCCAAAACCTGTAAGAGTACATTAAAGATGTCTGGGTGCGCCTTTTCTACCTCGTCAAAGAGAAGTACTGAGTACGGTTTATTGCGAACCTTCTCGGTCAACTCTCCACCTTCTTCGTAACCCACATAACCTGGAGGAGCTCCGTTGAGACGGCTAGCTGCAAATTTCTCCATATACTCACTCATGTCAAAACGGATAAGGGCTGATTCGTCATCAAAGAGGACTTCTGCCAAAGCCTTAGCCAATTCGGTCTTACCAACACCTGTTGGTCCTAGGAACATGAAGGATCCGATTGGACGTTTATGACTACGAATACCAGATTGATTACGGCGAATAGCACGACTGATACTAGATACAGCCTGTTCCTGTCCGATCACACGTTTATGCAGTTCAGCTTCAAGGTTGAGATACTTCTTGGCATCCGTTTGTGTCAATTTTTGAACAGGAATTCCTGATAAGCGACTCAAGGTGGTCAAAATATCAGATTCTTCTACTACATCTTTATAAACAGGTACTTCCTGCTCTTTTGCAATGAGTTGAGCTGCTTGCTTCCATTTTCCATCCATCAAGGCCTTATCAGCTGGTGTTAAACCTGACTCTTCTTGTTTAGCGTGTTTCGATTTATTTTGCACTGTTGCTGCCGCTTCATCCAAAAGATCGATTGCTGAGTCTGGTAAATGACGACTCGTCAAATAACGATGTGCCATTTTGACAGCTGTTTCGACTGCATCGTCTGTAATTTGGACATGGTGGTGTTTCTCATAAGTTGCTTTCAAGCCCTGCAAAATAGCCATACTATCTGCTAAACTTGGCTCCTCAATCATCACCTTTGCAAAGCGACGAGAAAGGGCTGCGTCTTTTTCGATGTGCTTTTGATACTCTTCCTGAGTAGTCGCACCGACAGTTCTCAGAGTTCCACGCGCCAAGGCAGGTTTTAGGATATTGGCCGCATCCAAGGTCGAATCAATCCCACTTCCTGAACCCATAATGGTATGCAGCTCATCGATAAAGAGGATGACCTTGCCATCTTCCTCAATATCTTTGATGATGTTGTTCATACGTTCTTCAAAGTCACCACGGAAACGAGTTCCCGCAACCACATTCATCAAATCAAGCTCTAAAACTCGCATTTTAGCCATCTCAGTTGGTACATCTCCGTTGGCAATACGTTGCGCAAGACCAAGTGCCAAAGCTGTTTTACCGACACCTGCATCTCCAACTAGGACTGGATTATTTTTTGTCTTACGGCTCAAGATTTGAATCATACGAGAGATTTCTTGGTCACGCCCGATGACTGGTTCCAATTTACCTGAGCGAGCTTGCTCTGTAAGATCATGCGTATAATCTTCCAAACCTCCACTTGGTGTCTGAGGCATGCCCATCATATTAGCCATAGAATTTTGCTTGTCCGCTACCGTACGATGGCGTTGACGAAGGGCCTTCAAATCATCTCTAGTCCAACCAGCACGCGCTTCAAGACTACGACGAAGTCCAGCAATCTTGACCTGATCCTTCTGATCTTCGTAAGAAAATCCCGCTTTTTCTAGAATACGAGTAGCCAAGGCATTGCCATCATGTAAGATAGCATAAAGCACGTGCTCTGTTCCTAAAACCTTGGCATGCACCACAGAAGCTACATGCTCTGCTTCCAACAACAATACCTTCAAACGGTGTGAAAAAGGCAACTCCTGATAATTTTCCTTATCGCTATACTTTGTTTCAGTCAGCTCTATAGCAACTTCCTCCAGACGATCAATCTCATAGGGAAATTCATTTAAAGTCGCCCCAGCTACACTGTAACTATGATTGGCCATAGCAATCAATAGGTGCCAAGACTCTAGGTATTCTGCCCCAAAATGACTTGCGACCAGAAAGGCACTGTCTATACATTCTTTCAATGCTTTTGAATATTTCATTTAGTTCTATTTTCCTTTTCTATCTACCTCTTGTAATAACTGTCGGAGCATATTGGCACGGATAAGATTGGCATCCTCACCTAGAACTCGGTCTGTCGCCATTGCTAGTAATAGATTCATCTCCTGACGAGTCACTAAATCCTGTTCAAACAAGAGTCTTAAAACATCTTCAAAGATAACTAGGCTGACTTCTTCGCCCACCGAATACAGTAAATCGCGAAGCATTTCATGGTGGTTTGAGAATTCAATCCGTCCTATACGAATGTAGCCACCACCACCACGCTTACTTTCAACCAAGTATCCCCTGCTTTCTGTAAAACGAGTCTTAATCACATAGTTAATCTGACTAGGAACAACCTGGAAAGTATCTGCCAACTGACTCCGTTGCAACTCCACAATACCAGATTGATCTAAAATTGCCTTGATGTAGGCCTCAATATGATCTGATGTATTTTTAAGTCTCATAACAAACCCACCTCTCTTTAAACCTTGACTATCTTTGACTATTATACCGAAATTTTTTCATTTTTAAAAGAAAAAGGGGCTGGTAATGAATAATCCTCACCAACTCCCTATCTTTCTACTTATCTAAGCCTAATTCTGCCAAGATTTGACGTTTGTAGGCAATCTTTTGGACTTCCTTGTCCTCGTCTTCAGACCAATCTAGTTTAATTTCTGAAACAATCTGCCCCGGGCGATTTTTCAAGATATAGATACGGTCGCTAAGGTTAAGGGCCTCCTCGATACTATGCGTAATGATGAGTGTCGTCAGGCCTAGCTGTTTATGAATATCAAGATACCAGGCATGAAGTTCCATTTTGGTCATCTCATCCAAGGCACTAAAGGCCTCATCTAGAAGAAAGAGCTTGTGCCCGAAAAGATAGGTCCGAAGTAAGGCCACACGCTGGCGCATCCCACCACTTAGTTCATGAGGATACTTGTCCCGGACAGCCGTCAACTGAAAAGTCGCAAGGATTTCATTCGCACGGGCAATGGCTTCCGCCTTATCCACCTTTTGGATCAAGAGGGGCAGGATGATATTACCAAGCACCGTCTTGTGCTCCAAGAGCAGATCCTTTTGTAGCATATAGCTCACGCGCCCCTTGGGATTTTCCTCCCCGTCAAGAATGATTCGCCCAGACTGGACTTCTAAAATCCCCGCAATCAGGTTAAAGAGGGTAGTCTTTCCTACACCACTGGGGCCTAGGATAGAAACCACTTCACCTGAAGTCACTTGCAGGTTAATATCCTCTAAGATCTTTTCATCATCGTAGGCATAGCTTACGTGTTCTAGTCTAATTTCTGTCATTATTTTACAAATTCATTAGTGAAACCTTTGTCAGTCAAGTCTTCCTTGAGGATTCCATTTTCCTTATCCCATTTGTAGAAGGAATTCCAACGGTCAGCATCAAATTGTCCCCATTTGTCCTTGTCGCTTGCGTATTCTTTTGACAAGTATTTCTGAGATTCGATGACAAAGTCACGTTTATCCTTGAGCTCAGGTGCATTCTTGATGAGGATATCTGCAGCTTCTTCTGGGTGCTCCATAGCGTATTGGTAACCTTTTTTGATGGCTTGAATGACTTTGCGAGCTTCTTCTTTGTTGTCTTTCAGATAATCGTTGTTTGCAATGATAACTGGTGAGTAGTAGTCAAACTCCTTGACATAATCTTTCAAGTACATGAAGTTAGCGTCCACACCTTGAGATTTGGCAAGAATCCCATCCCAACCATAATAAATCCAGGCAGCATCAAAAACGCCATTGGCAATCGGTGTGATTGAGTTTGAGTCGTTGTTTGGTACTTTTTCGACCTTCTCAAAGTCTCCACCCTGAGATTCTACCAAGGTTTTCAGCATAGCAAGCTCAGTTGGGTCATTCCAAGTTCCATATTTCTTACCAACCAAGTCTTTAGGACTGTTAATGTTGTCAGACTTACGAGAGATGATCCCTGATGTGTTGTGCTCAACGATAGCTGCAACTGCTGTAATACCTGCTCCTTTTTCCAATTTCTTAGCCATATAGTCTTGGAAGTACACTGCAAATGGCGCCTTACCATTGATAACCAAGTCAGAAGAGCTTTCTTCAGGTGGCAATTTCAAGTCAACATCCACTCCAGCTTCTTTAAAATAGCCTTTTTCTTTGGCAACATAAAGCCCTGTGTGGTTAGTATTTGGTGTCCAATCTAGGATAAAGTCAATTTTTTTGAGTTCTGCTTCTTTGTTATCCTTAGAAGCAGTTCCTTGGCCGCAGGCCACAAGCAAAATAGCTACAAAAGCTGTTACAATCGTAAAAAACACTTTCCATGTTTTCTTCATTTTTATTTCCTCTTTTCTTTTTCCAAAACGCTCTTTAAGTACGTTTCCATTTAATCACATATTTTTCACTAATATCAACCAACTTCATACCCAAAAGGCTGATCAGCGATACCAGAATAATAATGGCAAACATGGTATCATACTGAAACAGTTTCTTGGACTGAATCATGTAGACACCTAGGCCTTCAAAGCCTCCCAACCACTCAGATACCACTGTTGTGATAAAGGCGTAGGAGACACTAACCCTGAGTCCTGCATAAAAGTAAGGTAGGCTGACAGGGATTTTAAAATGCCAAAGGATTTGCCAAGGATTGGCGCGCATCAAACTAAATAAGGTCAGCATGTCCTTGTCACAATGCCTAAATCCATCCAAAATGCTGACGATGATAGGGAAGGTTGTCGTCAAGATAATCAAGACAATCTTGGGCAAGATTCCGTAACCTAGCCACAAGACCAGTATAGGGGCTATGGCAATGGTTGGTATGGTCTGGACAACTACCATCATAGGGTAAATCAAGTCATTGAGCCAACCCAAACTATCCATAAGGACAGCCATGATACAGGCTATCAAGACACCCAAGACCAAACCGAGCAAAGCTACTCTCAAAGTTGCCCAACTATGGTACCAAAGAAATTCTCTATCACGAACAAAAGACTGAAGAATTTCAAGAGGTGTCGGCAAGATAAACTTTGGTAAGAGTTTTAACAAACCCGCTACCTGCCAAAGAGATAAGACACCCAAAAATCCTAGCAGACTAATATGTCGTCTCATTATATTTTTCAAGTTTCTCATCGATACTTAAAATCTCTCCTACATTTATTTTCACATTGGCAAAAACATTATCTGCCCCTTGACCTGCCACTTCTAGCGCTTCTTTGAGAATGCGCATGAGTTGTTCAAAGTCTCCCTCTAAGACCGTTTCAAAGGGGGTCACTACCATGGTAACTCCTTGAGCTTGCAGGTAAGCAATGACTTGATCGATAAGGGCTATGCGGTCAATCCCTTGTGACAGGGGTAAGATTTGTAAAGCAATGCTTGCTTTCATTAAAACCTCCTTCTAAGTTACAGTTTTTCTTTGTAAAAAAAGAAAAACCTCTTTCATATATGAAAAAGGTGCAAAATTAGGCTAAGTATTCGTTCCCTACGCTGGCATTACCCAGATCAGGTGCGGTCGAAGTTTAACACTTCCTCTCAGACTGTACACAGACTCCCATATATTATATGGACATATGATAACGCAAAATAAACAAGATGTCAAGGAAACTGCTTACAGAAAAAGAGACGGCAAACCTTCTCTTTCTCTAATTATACAGATGAACTAGCTCTTTCAATTAAAGCATAGGGGCGAATAACTGAGCTACTTCTTTGATTAATGTTTGATACCAAGTAGGCTTGATTGTTCCAGGAAAAATTTCTTGCGATACTTCAAAAATCTCTTCAAAGTCCTTACGAATAGCTGCAATAGACGGTGTTTCGTACAATAAAACTGCATTTTCATAGTGGTGAACCAAGCTGCGATAATCAAGATTTATGGTTCCAACAACCGCAAATCGATCATCAACAATCATTTGCTTACTATGGATAAAACCAGGAGTATACTCGTAGATACGTACACCAGCAGACAAAAGATTAGGATAAGACCCTCGAGTTACTAACTGGATGAGCTTTTTATCTGGGATAAATGGAGTTATAATTCTCACATCTACGCCTCGCATAGCCGCATTTTTGATATCCTCTGTCAAATCATAATCAATAATGAGATAAGGCGTGGTGATATAGACAAAATCTTCCGCTTGATTAATCAGATTTTGATAGACGATTTTACCCACCTTCATCTGGTAGATTGGTTTTGGCCCACTACCATATGGAATACATAGACCGCCACCTGGTCGTGTCTGATTTTCCAAATGATACTGATCAAAGTCACTGATTTCTCCACGGTTGATATACCAGTTCATGAGAAATAGTCTTGTAAAGGCTTGAGTCGCCGGACCATCGATACGAATTCCACTATCCTTCCAATGTCCAAAACGTTCAATCTGATTGATGTATTCGTCTGCAAGATTAATCCCGCCAGTATAGGAAATCTGCCCATCAATGACTAATATTTTTCGGTGGTCACGGTTATTATAGGCCACCGTCATACGAGGAATCACCTTATTAAACTTATGAGCATCGATCCCTTTAGACCGCAAATGAACCGTATAATCTCCCGGCAAGGTCACCATACAACCAATATCGTCGTAGAGCATCTTGACCTCAACTCCCTGAGCTGCCTTTTCTTCCAGAATCTCAAGAATGCTATCCCACATCAATCCCTCTTCGACAATGTAGTATTCTAGAAAAATAAATTTTTTAGCTCTCTTTAGATCCTCCAGCATCTGTTGCCACATTTTCTCACCATTTGCAAAGAATTGTGAGTCTGTCTGATCATAAACTTCTGCATTACTGTCCATATGCAATAAGGCATTGATAATTCCGTAAGCAGATTTATCAGTTTCCTGTATATCTTGATGAAGACTATGTTCGCCCTTTTCATGAGATGCGATAGAACGAAGTTCCTGTAATTGTTTAAATTCCTTTTTTGATAACCGACGCTCACCAAACATGATATAAAGCAAGGGACCAAAAACAGGGACAAAAGTAACAATCAACCAAGTCACCTTGCTCTCTGGCGACATGGAACGATTGACAATCGCTATAACGGTTGCTATGCTGATCAGAAACACAAGAATGACCCAAACAAGTGGAGCAATCTGGCTCATGTAAAGAATAATTCCAAAAATAACAAATAATTCTATCAGGATAATCGCAATACTAAAGCCATACTTGGACATCAATAGTCGAAATTTTCTAGTCCCCATATCTCCCTCTCAACTTCTAAGTATACTCCCTCATATACTATCTGAAAACGCTTATTACCTTCTAGTATACTTAGTTTCATAAAACTTATCAAGCTTTTTCTGTATAGGCCGATAGTTCTACGTTTAAAATTAATTTAAAAAGCAGGCCACTTATATGTGCCTGCTCTCGTTTTACAATTTCAAAGCCAACATATTGACCGTCATACCAGCTGCAGTTCCCATCAAGAAGATGGTATCTCCTTCCTTCACATAGCCATGATCGAGTGCATAGGCCAAGCCAAAAGGTACCGCAACGGAAACCATATTTCCATACTCACTGACAATATTGAGATACTTGTCTTTACTAACTCCTAGTTTATCCATAACAAGTGGTAATGCTCGGCTAGCTTGGTGTGGAATAATATAGTCTACAGCATCTTTAGAAATACCTGATTTCTCTTGGAATTCTTGAAACATTTCTGGAATGACACGAGCAGAAAGCAAGAGGATCTTCTTCCCTTTCATATCAAACATGAAATTGGTCTTCGTTTCTTCAGAGTACTCTTTTGGTTGATAAGAAGTCAGACCTCCACGGATTTCAGTATCGTGGGCTCCCTCTGACCAAGTGCGTTGAAGGCTTGCTATCACTCCCTTATCCTTGTCACTTGCTTGGAAAATAAAGGCTGCCGCCCCATCACCAAAGAGTTCATAACTTTCTTTTTGCTTTGGATTGAGACCCAAGCTACCGACTTCACTGGAAACAATTAAGACACGACGATATTCTCCTGCTTCAATCAAATGTGACATCGTTGATAAAGCAGATATGAAACTTGTACAAGTCGTGTTGATATCCATAGCTGGTATAGAGAGCCCTTTTGCCACGCGCTCATGGATCAAAGCTGCCGTACATGGAATAGGCTGAACACCTACCGCGCTAGCTGATACAAGGCAATCAATGTCTTTAATACTTAAGTTTGCATTTTCAAGTGCACGTTGGATAGCCGCTTCTGCCAAATCTAGCTGTGTTTCTTCATTTTCTACGACACGGTAACGGGTTTGGTCTTTAAATTGCACTGTATTTTTTGGAAGGTAAGCTCCATAGCCTGCAATTTCTACATGTCTTTTCACTTCTGTCATAATCTTTTGTCCTTTCATAAACGTTGGATACGTTTGAGCTTACGACTTGTATCCCAGTGATAATCTGAAAATCGAATTTCAGGTACTTTAAACTCTTTTTGTTGAGCCAGGAGTTGGAACTGCTCTGTAATTGCTGTTTCCAATTGCTCATCCCTTCGACTCAGACAAACTTCTACTAACTTTTCAGAATGCTGTTTAACTTGGTAATCTCCGACATTTTCCACAAAGAGAATGCAACGCCTGATAAAGTCAGGATAAATCGTGACCTGACCTCCATCCAGCCCTTCAAAGTAGAAGATGTCATCAGAGCGACCTTCAACCTTATCAATCCTTGTATAATAAGACCCACATGAACAAGGTTCAGGATTTTCAACCAAGATATCGTTGAGCTGATAGCGATAAACAGGCTGACTGCTCCGCTTAAAATCAGTAATGACTGGATAAAAACGTCGGTCGTCCAAGTAGTGCTTTTCCACAAAGATGATGTCTTCATTAAGATGCAGATTCCCAGCTGAGCACGTACAAGCTAGAAAACCTTCTGTGGCTTGATAGACCTGGTCAATAACTGGTAGTGAAAAGGCTTCTGCGATCCGTTTCCTATCACTATCTTCCAAGATTTCAGCTACTGAAACGATTTTTTGTGGGCGAATGACTAACTCTCCAGCTTTTAGACGCTTGCTCAATTCAATCAACATCGAAGCAGGCGCCACCACAATGGTCGGTTGATAATTGTTGAGGCGCTCGATATGCTCATCAGTATTCTTGAAAATATCAAAGTACTCTAAACGAATAAGCGCCGTATTGATGGTCTGATAGAGTTCATTATCCGCTCTGAGGAAAAAGGCTATGCGGTGCCCCAAAAGGTGACCTTTAGGCAACATCTTTGCCAAGATAGCTGCTGCCCACATACTTCTCTCTTTTTCAGTTGTGATAAAGAGTCCCCGGTGTCCAGATGTCCCAGAAGACAACCCAACAGCTATTTCTCCCTTGAGCTCTGTAAAATTCCTGGTCTTTTCACTTTCGATAGCCAAAGCCAAGGCCTCATCTCGATCCACTCCTTGAGTATTGAGCTCATTGAAATGCGTCATCATAAAAGCTTTATCCATATGGTCAAAGTCGTGAGGCACACCATTTTTAAAATAAGGTGATTCACGTTTTAGAAATTCCATATAGGCATCTAGTTGCTTTTTCTGATAGCTTTCTAAGGCTTCTCGAGACTTAAAATTATGTAGCCAACGAGTTTGGATAAAAGTTTTAAGAAAGGTTATTTTTTTCATACAAAATCCGCTCAATCCTTTCTACAGGGTCATGGCTGACAAGCGCTTCTATACCATCCTTCAACACCTCTTCCAAGAGCTCGGTTCCTTTGATATAGTCAGCCTTACTATCTTGCACCAAGAAAGGAATCAGATGCATCTGCTTTGTATAGGGTAAGAGGTCAATTCCCCAACAAAGATCCGCTGCGATAAAGAGATGATAATCTGGAATAAAGAGACAGGCTTGCCCCTTAGCATGCCCATCAATAGAAGCTACCAGGATACTTCCATCTCCAAAAAGATCCTTGGTGGAACGATAAGAAAAGTTGGAGTTTTGCTGATCTGCCTTGATGACTGTCAATCTTTCCTCGAAGTCACTCGGCAAAAATTCTTTAAAAATTAAATCTTTTAGTTTTGGTTTCTTGTAAACATCATACACTTCCTGGGTTAGAATAAATGTTGCATTCGGAAAGAAGCTAGCCCCTCCTAAATGATCTGGATGTAGATGAGACAACAAGACATAGTTAATTTCTTCTGGTTTAATTCCTTTAGCCTTCAGCAAATGCGAAATCTGATCCTGCTCTGTCATTTGAACGGGCGTCCCCAAGCGATATAAAGCATATCTTAGTTTTGTCTTAATATCGTAGTGATAGCCAGTATCATAGAGCAAATAACCTTTATCCCTGTGCTTAATCAAAAAGACACCTGCAGGGAAAGTCATCTTTCTATTCTTGACACCCTTAAAAAGCAAACCGGCATAACTCGTACAATATCCCGCTGGGAAATACTCAATGCTTTCGATAATCTTGGACATATTGTTCAATCCCTTCTGAAATACTAATTTTAGGACGATACCCCAATTCCCTCTCAGCCTTGCTAATATCTAGAGTTTGACTATAACGAAGTAGATAATAGGTATATCGGGTTAAAGGCGGTTCCCCTTTCAGATTCAAGAACTTGTAAAGAAACTCTAAACTACTTGCAATTCCTGCTAATAGAGATGCTGGAATTTTTCTATATTTGATTGGGTAACCCAAGCCTTTCAAACTTTCCTCTAGCAAATCCCTAAAAGCCCTCGGTTCACCATTAGTAATGTTATAAACCTCACCTTTAGCCTCTGGAGCTTCTATGGCCAAACGGATTGCCAGAGCAACATTTTCCACACAAGTCATGTCCATGAGCTGACGCCCATCCCCAATCAAAGGAATTCCTATTTTTTGACTCAGATTAATTACTCGTGGCAAAATACTGGTATCCCCAATCCCAAAAAGCCCACGAGGCCTCAAGATGATACTAGGAACATCTGGGTAATTTTTAAAAAGTTTCTCCGAAGCCAATTTACTACGTATATAGTTATTGAGATTATTTTCCTCTGGAGCATCACTTTCTTTAATACCAAGTTGGTCTTTAGGTGCTGCATAAATACTTGGTGAGGATACATAGACTAAGCGCTGAATCCCAGCTTGGCGACAAGCTTCGAGAACATATTTGGTTCCTAAAACATTGACCTGATAAAAATCTTCCCAAGGGCCCCAAACTGTTGACAGGGCTCCCGCATGAACGACCAGATCCATCCCCTTGCAAGCCTCTAGCACATCCTCAGCTTTGGTCAAATCACCCTGAAAAAAACTGACCGAAGAATTTTCCAAGGAGCGACCTACTTTACTGTTTCTACCAAAAGCTCGCACTTGGTAACCATGCTCAACTAGTTCTTCTACAACATATTTTCCAAGAAAACCAGTGGCTCCTGTAACTAATACTTTTTTCATCACTCTTTCTCCTTAGTTGCTAACAGGCGGTGGATTTCACCTTCCAATATTTCTGTCGGATGATAAGATTGTACGACTTGGCGGAGATTCTCCAATTCTGTCCAATTTTCTTTAGCCAATAGCCTATCAAAGGCCTGCCCAATCTCCTTGCTATTATTTCTTTTAGCTGTATAAGCAACACCCGCTTCCACACCCCGAACAGCATAATCAAATTGGTCGTAGTCATGAGGCAATATCAAAGCAGGTTTGCCATAAATAATGCACTGATAAAAGATACCTGCTCCACCATGATGAATGACATAGTCCATCTGAGGAATGTATTCCTTGTAAGGAAGATAAGAAACAAGGGACAGATTCTCCATCAGATTCTCACACTGAAAAGGTTCTCCACCAACTCCACGAGTCACAAAAAAGTGAAAATCAGGATGCGCTTTGGCTAGTTGCTTCGCTTGAAAGATTAGATTATCTTTAGCCCATGCCAGTTGTGTCCCACAAGTAACCAAAACCTTTTTTCGATTAGGGAAAAACGACAAATCTAATGGATAATCCTCTCCAGACTCAACAGAAGCTCCAGAGGGCCCTACCCACTTGTAGTGTTCTGGAAATCCCTTTTTTAACTCTACTTCTTTCATCCCTATACCAAGGATTGAATATGGAGAATAAATAGTCTCTTGGTCCAGTTGATTATAGAGTCTAAAATTATATCTCTTTAAACGATCACGAAACGAAAAAGATACAATCCGTTTTACTAACCGAGTTCCCTTTCTACCTAAAAATTGTACTGCAGACTCCCATGCATTCTTGGGACTCCCCATCCCACCAATTAGACAGGGCGGGCCATCAGTAGTCTCTAAAACAAATTGTGTAGCCATGGTAGTGATCCAAGGAATACCAAGCTGATTAGCTATAAGGCCACCAGACAGAGTTATAAAATCAGCAATAACAATATCTGGACGATTCTTTTGCCACTCTTTCATTAATTGATCAGAAACTAAATTAATTAAATCAATACTAGCAGAAAGTTGATGATAGGCCGATAAAATTCCTAATTGCTCAGAGTTATTTGCTGCTTTTTCGAACTCCTCAACGTGGCCTTCTAGTATAGTAACTACATTAAAACCTGCAGCCTCAGCAACAGTTTTTTTCTGGGGGCCTGTAAATAAACGTATCTCATACTGAGGATTGTCTAATAGAGGTAGTAATAAATTCATAGTTGGATACAAATGTCCACTCAAAGGAACAATCACAACATCGATTTTGATTTTCTTCATAATCCTAGCATATCAAATTTTCCAAAAAAGAACTATCACGAGGATAGTTCTTCTTAAATATTATTGGTTTTAAATTATAGAAATAGTATTTGATTCCCTCATACATTATTTGAATATTCGGGAGGAATTCATAATGTAAGAATCTTAAATTTACTATCTCACAAGGGCTCTGAAGTAGCTTTCCTTAGAACAATTCCTTATAGAAAGCAATGGTTTCTTCCAAAGTTGGCATGAATGGATTACCTGGTGCACAAGCATCAATCAAGGCATTCTTAGAAAGGTATTCAAAGTCAAAGTCTTTTTCTTCGATACCAAGTTCTGTCAATTTCTTAGGAATACCGACAGTTTCAGAAAGTTTTTCAATCTCAGAAATAGCATAAGCAGCACATTCTTCATCTGATTTTCCTTCAATTTGCATTCCCAAGGCTTTCGCAACATTACGGAAGGCTACAGGTACACGTTTGGCATTTTCACGCTCAACGACTGGCAAAAGCATAGCACAGCACACGCCATGAGGTAAGTTATAGACAGCCCCCAATTGGTGAGCCATTGAGTGAACATAGCCGAGTCCAGCATTGTTAAAGCTCATTCCTCCAAGGAAGATAGCATTAACCATACCTTCACGAGCTTCAATATCGTGACCATTTTCTACTGCACGTGGAAGATATTCTTTGATTAGCTCAATCGCTCCGATAGAAAGTTTCTTAGTCACATCATAAGCACCTGGTGTTACCAAAGCTTCAACGGCGTGAGTAAGAGCATCCATACCAGTAGCCGCAGTCAAAGCTTGAGGTTTTGAAACCATCAATTCAGGGTCATTAACAGAGATAAGGGCAAGACTGTTTTTATCCACCATTACCATTTTAACCTTACGTTCTTCATCAGTGATAACGTAGTTAATGGTAATTTCTGCTGATGTACCTGCAGTAGTATTGATAGCTACAACAGGAAGACCTTTTTGAGCAGACTTATGCAAACCTTCATAATCCTGTGGTTTACCACCATTCGTCGCGATTACAGAAATACAGCTAGCTGCATCCTGGGGAGAGCCACCACCGACCGAGATGATAAAGTCACAGTTGTGCTCTTTCAAAGCAGCAACCCCATCCATAACATTTTTACAAGTAGGGTTGGGTTCAACATCACTAAAGATAACGTAAGCAATCCCTTCATCATCTAAAGGTTTTAAAATTTTTGGCAAGATATCACTTGATTCGATAAACTTATCTGTCACCAAAAGAGCCTTACTGTAACCCAACTCCTTAACATAAGGCCCAACTTCATTTACCATACCTTTACCAATAAGGTTAACTGCTGGAACGTAAAATGTTGCCATATTTTATCCTCCTTGCGTTTTTCACGCTATATATTTGGGTTAATTATATAATATATTTTCTGTATTTTCAAATATTTGTGATTTTTTTAACAAAAAGAATGTTTAAAAATATTTAAACAAAGTTTTATAAGGAAAAGATAATCAGAAAAATTTGAGGTGGACTATTTTAGGCTCTATAATATTTGTAGTGGGTAAATCCCCTATGGATATTATGAAGCCTATTTTTGTGTAGAAAAAAAGTCCCATAAGATCTATCATGAAAAGCGACCAAACCATCATTAGAAAGAATCATATGGAACAATTAAATTTTATCACAAACTTACTCGGAATTAAAGACAAGAACATCATAATCTTGGATTATATTGATGCTAGAACGCGTAAAGAAGTCATCGCTAAGCTAGATTATCCTGCTCCTAAGTGTCATCACTGCCTAGGGCAAATGACTAAATATGACTTCCAGAAAGAATCTAAAATCCCCTATCTAGAGTGTGCAGGCTATAAGACACTCATTCGATTGAGAAAACGCCGTTTCCGTTGTAAAGTCTGCGGGAAAATAGCTGTCGCAGAGACTTCCTTAGTCAAAAAGAATCACCAAATCGCTACCATCGTTAACCAGAAAATCACTCAAAAATTAATCGAGAAAGTCCCTATGACGGCTATCGCAGAAAGTCTATCTGTCTCTACTTCGACAGTCT
>NZ_JBYQGQ010000012.1:0-65383 GCF_058200215.1 Streptococcus sp. SCPM-O-B-15304 (M98)
TCTTTGTCAACTGTGGTTGAGTGATAAATACTTACTATCTGGAGCGAAACAAAATGGTTCGCTCTTTTTGTTTTCAAATTTAGGGAGATTCTAGATTTCTGTATTGTTAAAGTCACTGAGTATAAAAGTATTTTTTAATGATTTCGTGGCTTTTTCTTAGCTTTTATCTTTCATTTATATTTTATTTTTTCAATGCGTTAATGCTCTTTTCTTTAATTTCCTGTAAGCTTGTATAATCATTTAACGGTATTATAGGTTAGCTTTAAATAATGGTTTAATCTCTTTTGTTATAGGGTCTTATACGATTTCTCTACAATATATTTAGCTATATAGTATTTATTAAAGGTGTATCGAATATAAGAATTATTGAACTTATTTACTTAGTATTTGTATATAAGATTTTTTTATTTTACCGAATCTCTCAAATATTTGATATAATGTAAGCAAAGCTATGGTCACCATTCATTTCAAGAGGAGATTTTTATGGGTCATAAAAGTATAGTAGGAAGTCTGTTTATTCTTATATTTAGTTTTTTTACAGTTGGTTGTAGTAATCAAAATTCTGAGCTTTCTAGTAAAGATGTTAGTTTATCTACTTCAACTACTAGTAACGAGATAAACTCTGGGGAGTCTAAGAAAGATTATAAAGATTTGTACAAGTCAGTTTTTGATGATTACCAAAAAATATTTTCTACTTCGAATGATTCAACTTCAATTTCAAATCTTTATCAAAGTTTAAAAGCTACTGAACGTCCTATCAATAGTTGGTCTATTGAAAATGCTATAAATCGTTCAGATGATATGCGTTACTCTTTTGTTGATTTAAATGATGATGGGGTTGAGGAGTTACTTGTTGCTGATCTTAATTTAAGTGGAAAATACTTTTTAACTGGAGTGTACTCTTTACAAGAAGGTAAACCTGTGCTTTTAGCAGAAGGATTTGCTGCAGGACATGGTGGAGCTAGGAATGCGGCAATTATTTATCAAGGTGGGGAGATTCTTGAATTAAGTTGGTCGTCAGGAACTGGTAAAGGTTATGGAACTCTTTATAAGTTAAATGAAAAGCAAGAGAGGGCTAGTAAACTTCAGGAAAAAGAATTTCAAATAGAATCTAATTATATTGGATCTAATTTTGGAAAAACTGAATCTGATCAAATCGATTTAAGAGGTTTAGATTGGCAAAAATTTGAAACTTCGACTAGCTCTTCTATCTCCGAGGATAGACAAAAAGCTCCTTGGAATGCAAGCAAATCTGCAAAATTAGAATCCTTCATTAAAGGATGGGGCGAAAGACTAGGTCAACCTAATTACAAAAAAGGTATTTCTGGTGGTGATGTTGGTGCGGATAATCTCTATACCTTTGGAGATGGACCAAGCGAGAAAATGAATGCGGAATACACTGATACAGGTTTAGGTAACGCTAAGTATCGAATTGTGGAACGTTATAGTAACTGGGATAAATACCCGGACGTGCATAGCTACTTTTTTGCGATAACTGATACAGGGGAAGCGATTGTTTTTCATTCTCCAACAACAAATGGTGGTGTCATGTACTTAAAACCGACAGAGAATACAGAGATCCAAGCAGAGTTTAAACGCTTAGTTGAGGAAGAGTAGAAAAATGAAGAGTTTGGTCTTGGCCAAGCTCTTTTTATAAAAATCTCTTTCTTCCATTTTTATGCTTTTTGAGTGTTTAATGGTATACTTGTGTTAAGTTAGATAGAAAAGTGTCATTCGATGATGACTTTATCAGTGAGGAGAATATATGCCAAAAATTGTGAAGTTTCATAGTATTTATTATAGATTTGTTCTATTTATAGTTTTTTTATATCTTTTTGTTGTCTATCAAATTGCTGGGCGAGAAATTCAAGAATTTACTATATTTAATTACGCCTTTAGCTTTCATCAAACACAGTTAGTGTATTGCCTTCTTTTATTAATTTTAGTTGGCATTGGCATAAATTTTCTTTGCCCTTGGAAATTTTCTATATCTCCAAAAGGGATTTATCTTAGAAGATTAGCTTTATTTGTTCCTTGGAGTGATATTAGTGGAGTTTCGCATGTTTGGATTAACAAGGCGAGTAATTTTAGTAGTGGGATTAATTTTTATAACAATAAATGTTTAGTTTTTTATCGTCATGATTACAAGCCAATTTGTGTATATAATATTTCTTTATTGGCTTTATTTGCTGTCAAACTCTTTAATCCTCATCTTAAGACGAATATTCTATCTGCCAGTTTTGCTACTGGGGTTAATATTCTATCAAATGCTTTAATTTTCTTTTATCTTTATTTTTTTGAATTAAGGAATCTTAGTTTTAGTCTTTTCTTACTCTTTTGTTTACTATATTTTATAAAAATTTTTATCATTCCTTTATGTTTGGTTTATAGTCAAAATTCTAAGTATGGTCCTTATCTGGTGCATAGTAGTTTCTTTAAGAGGAATGATTCAGATGTGATTCATGTTTGATTTTATCAAAAAATGACTTTCTGCTTTTGAGTAGAAAGTTTTTATTATTTCGATATCGAAACAGTTGAAAGATGTAATAAATAATGTTACAATGGTTAAAAAGGTTCGATATAGAACAAAAAGGAGTTAAAATGGATAAGATGTTAGGGGGCTACCAAGCTCTACAGATTCGTTTGTTGAATGGGCGTATCTTTCAAAAACTATTGAACAAGGAACCAGATGCTCAATACAGAAGTGAACAGGGAAAAATTTTAACGATTTTGTGGAAGCAAGAGTTGGGGTGCGCTACAGCGACCGATATCGCTCTTGCGACGGGTCTAGCCAATAATACATTGACCAGTATGGTTAAGAAATTGGAAGAACAAGGATTGGTCACGATTCAACCTTGCACGCAGGATAAAAGGAAAAAATATATCTCTTTGACAGACCTTGGTTGGGCGCAAAAAAAATTGGAGACCGTGTTAGTCGGGAACTTGGAGAGATTTTCTACCAAGGCTTTTCAGATCAAGAAATCCGAGAATTTGAGGCCTATCAAGAGAGAATTATCTCAAATCTAAAAGCTAAAGAGAATGACATCTAGGGAAAGGAAGTAACAGTTATGATCGGAATTACAGGTGTAACAGGGAACTTAGGCTCCTATGTGGCTGATCTTATCGATAAAAAAGGAATCGCTTCCGTCCATCTAGCACGAAGCCCAGAGCGTGCAAAAGTTTACGCGTCTGCGGAAATACGTAGAATGTCGTATACAAATACTCCAAAAGTGGTTGAGGCCTTAAAGGGGATCGATATCTTGTTGATGGTTTCTGCTCGGGAAAATCCTGAGCGTGTCAAGGAGCACAAGGAGTTTTTAGATGCTGCAAAGCTAGCAGGAGTAGAGCATATCGTTTATACCTCCTTTTATGGGGCAGATGAGGAGGCAACTTTCACCTTGTCTCGAGATCATGCCCAGACAGAAGCCTATATCAAGGAATTAGGGTTCACCTACACTTTTTTGAGAGATAATTTTTACTTGGACTTCCTGATTGATATGGCGCTTGAAAATGGAGAGATTCGTGGTCCGGCCGGCAGTGGTCTTGTGTCAGCTGTTGCCCGTAAGGACACATCTAGGGCTGCAGCAGAGATTCTTTTAAATCCTAAGGAGTGGGAAAATCAAACCTTGAACTTGACTGGGCCAGAGGATCTTTCCATGGAAGAAATCGTAGCGCTTCTCTCAAAGGAGACGGGTGACGCCATCACGTATGTGGATGAATCAGTAGAAGAAGCTTATGAGTCACGGAAAAAATGGCCAGCACAAACTTGGGAGTACGATGCCTGGGTCAGTACTTATACAGCTATTAAAGTTGGGGAACAGGCTGGGGTTTCAACAGATATCGAAAAAGTCCTAGGGCATCCAGCAAGTAGCCTATTGGATACTCTTAGAGATAGAAAACTTATTGAGGAAAAAAATGATTGAATACAAACATGTAGCCTTGCGCTACACGGATAAGGACATTTTAAAAGATGTCAATCTCCGCATTGAAAATGGAGAGTTCATGGTGCTAGTGGGTCCTTCAGGATCTGGAAAGACCACCATGATCAAGATGATTAACCGTCTTTTGGAACCGACAGATGGCAATATCTACATGGATGGAAAACGCATCAAGGACTATGATGAACGGGAATTACGTCTCAGTACCGGCTATGTCCTTCAAGCTATTGCCCTATTTCCTAATTTGACAGTTGCGGAAAATATAGCATTGATTCCTGAGATGAAGGGCTGGAGCAAGGAGAAAATTGCCTCTAAAACCGAAGAACTCTTGGACAAGGTTGGCCTACCTGCTGCAGATTATGCCCATCGTTTACCAAGCGAGTTATCTGGTGGCGAGCAACAGCGGATTGGTATTGTGCGGGCCATCATTGGGGAACCAAAAATCTTGCTGATGGATGAGCCCTTTTCAGCCTTGGATGCTATCTCTCGCAAGCAGTTGCAAGAATTGACCAAGGCATTACATAAAGAATTCGGCATGACGACCATCTTCGTAACACATGATACGGATGAGGCCTTGAAATTAGGTGACCGAATTGCAGTTTTGCAGGATGGAGAAATTCGTCAGGTCGCAGAACCTGAAACAATTTTACAAGCGCCTGCGACAGACTTTGTCGCAAACTTGTTTGGAGGTAGCCTTCATGTCTAATTTGATTTCAACATTTCAAGAACGTTTTGGGGAATGGTTAATGGCCCTTGGACAACACTTGCAATTGTCTCTTTTGACCTTATTGGTTGCTATTTTTCTGACGATTCCGCTGGCGGTTTATCTAAATAGCCACAAAAAAGTGGCGAATTGGGTGCTACAGGTTGCGGGTATCTTCCAGACCATACCCTCAATGGCTTTATTGGGTCTCTTTATTCCTTTCATGGGAATTGGAACCTTACCAGCCCTCACAGCCCTTGTTATTTACGCTATTTTCCCGATTTTAGAAAATACGATTACAGCCTTGAACGGCATTGATCCTAGTCTTGAGGAGGCAGGGATTGCTTTTGGAATGACCAAGTGGGAGCGACTCAAGAAGTTTGAAATTCCACTGGCCATGCCTGTTATTGTATCGGGAGTTCGAACAGCAACCGTTATGATCATTGGGACAGCAACTCTAGCCGCTCTTGTTGGAGCTGGAGGATTGGGCTCCTTTATCCTTTTGGGAATTGATCGTCGAAATGCCAGTCTGATTTTAATCGGTGCAATCTCATCAGCCATTTTGGCCATTCTCTTTAATGTTGTTCTCAAATGGTTGGAAAAGGCAAAGTTGCGTACAATTGTTGCAGCCTTTGCTGTTATGGTGCTTGGTTTGGGAGCTAGTTATGCTCCAAGCATGATTCCTCAGAAAGAAAAAGAAAATCTGGTTATAGCTGGGAAGTTGGGACCTGAACCTGAAATTCTCATGAATATGTACAAACTTCTCATTGAGGAAAATACGGATATGACGGTGACGGTCAAGCCTAACTTTGGGAAGACAGATTTCCTTTATCAAGCGCTGAAAAAAGGGGACATTGATATCTATCCAGAATTTACAGGGACTATTACAGGTTCTCTCTTGCAGCCAGCTCCTAAAGTGAGCAATGACTCTGAAGAAGTTTTCGAAGCTGCGCGTGATGGTATTAAGAAACAGGATAATCTAGTCTTGCTGAATCACATGGCTTATCAAAACACCTTTGCGATTGCAGTTCCTAAAAGTATTGCGAAAGAATATAATTTGAAGACTATTTCCGATCTTAAGGGAGTTCAAGATAAACTGAAGGCAGGATTCACTCTGGAGTTTAACGACCGTGAGGATGGAAACAAGGGGTTACAGTCTGTTTATGGATTGAATCTAAATGTGGCAACAATGGAGCCAGCTCTTCGCTATGATGCGATCAAATCTGGTGATATTCAGATTATGGAAGTTTACTCGACAGACCCAGAAATCGAACGTTACCAACTTCAAATTTTAGAAGATGATCAACACCTCTTCCCTCCTTATCAAGGCGCTCCACTCATGAAAGCTGAATTACTCGAAAAACATCCGGAGTTGGAAGCTGTTCTTAATAAACTAGCTGGTAAAATCACTGAGAGCCAGATGAGTCAGATAAACTACCAGGTTGGTATTGATGGCAAAGATGCTTATACTGTTGCACATGATTTCTTGGTGGAACAGGGATTATTGAAGAAATGATCAAGAAAGATGAAATACAAGAAACTCTTTTGCGACTCTGCAAGCACTATGGAGAGCAAAATTGGTGGCAATCGGATAACAAACTGGAAGATTTGGTATCGACTATTCTTATCCAGCGAACAACAGAGAAGAATGCCAAGTTAGCTTTAGCTGGTCTTATGGATATCATGACAGTGGAGGGTATCCTAGAGTTATCGCTAGAAGATTTACAGGAACGTATTCGACCTGCTGGATTTTTTAAGCAAAAATCTCAAACGATTAAGGGACTTCTGATCTGGTTAAGAGAAAATGGTGGTTTTGAGGTTCTTGCTAGGATTGGAACAGAAGATTTACGGAAGAAACTTTTAGAGTTAAAAGGGATTGGACCAGAGACTGCAGATGCACTTTTACTTTATCTTTTTGATCGTCCAGTTTTTATTTCGGATGAATATGCGAGAAGACTTTTTCGACGCTTAGGACTTGGAAACTTTAAAACCTATAGTGAAATGCATGCTGTTTATAGTGACGTCTTGGAAGGACTCACTCTCAAACAATGCCAAGAGATTCATGCTGTTATTGATGAGCATGGGAAAGCTTTTAGCAAAAGTAAAGGCCAGTTAGACGAAAGTTGGTTACGATAAAAAAATTCTAAGACAAGAAGTCTTAGAATTTTTTTAGTGAATTTATTGGCTTAAAAATCATAGTTTGATTAGATTATTAAGTGGAAAGTAGATGTAAGATACTCGTGATGAATTGGAATATTTGAATGATAAAATGTCGACTGGTATTTTTCTTTTGAGTGGTATGAAATCTACAGTTGGTGTTTGCTACTTCATCTCTAAAACATCTAAGTAAAAGCTCACTACTTGATCTTCCTTATAAGATTTCCCTTTTTTGAGCCACCAGGTTAGTGTTTCGATAAAATTAGTTACTACAAAATGTTTGAGATAGGAAGTAGGAATATTAGGATAAGAAACTTGCAAATCCTCTGCTACCATGGGATAAACATGGTGTTCCAATTCTTTCTGTAATTGACGGAGGAAGTAGTCATTTTTTGAGAAAAGGAGGCTGGTGACGTGGTCCTGGTTTTTTTTGAAATGTGAAAAGATATGTATCAAGTAAGCCTTTGTAGTTATATTTTCCTCGCGTTCAAAAAGATGATGAAAGAGATAACGGCAGAGCTCATCTAGGAGTAATTCCTTACTCTCATAGTGACTGTAAAAGGTGGAGCGCCCAACGTCTGCGAGGTCAATAATTTCTTGGACTGTGATGTATTCGTAATCTTCTTGATTCAATAATTGTAAAAAAGCAGTATAGATAGCTTTTCGTGTCTTGGTAATGCGGCGGTCTTGACTAGTCATATGGACACTTTGAACAAATTGTTCAGTAACTTACAAAGAGAACAGTTTGCCCCTATCCTTTCTTTTCGGAGTAAGAGATAATACTAGTAAAGGGAATATTTATACTACTATTATACCAAAGGAGGATGAAAAAATGACAATGAAAGGTGCGGTTTGGCTAGCTTTTTTCTTAAATTTGAGTTATGCCATTATCGAGTTTATCGCTGGTGGAGTGTTTAGTTCCAGTGCTGTTCTTGCTGACTCTGTCCATGATCTTGGAGATGCAATTGCAATTGGGGTATCAGCCGTTTTAGAAACAATTTCCAATCGTGAAGAAGATAGTCATTACACCCTAGGTTACAAACGGTTTAGCCTTCTAGGTGCCTTGGTAACGGCTGTGATTCTCATGACAGGGTCCGTTTTGGTTATTTTGGAAAATATAACAAAACTCTTTCATCCACAGCCGGTCAATGATGAGGGAATCCTTTGGTTAGGAATCATAGCGGTCAGTATCAATGTATTGGCGAGTCTAGTAGTTCGTAAGGGAAAAACAAAAAACGAATCCATTCTTAGCCTGCATTTTCTGGAAGATACTCTGGGTTGGCTGGCTGTTATCCTAATGGCCATTGTTCTGCGATTTACCGACTGGTATATTCTGGATCCGCTCTTATCTCTTATCATTTCCTTCTTCATTCTGTCAAAAGCCATTCCTCGTTTTTGGTCTACGCTCAAGATTTTCCTTGATGCAGTGCCAGAAGGAGTGGATATCAAGCAAGTAAAAAGCGACTTGGAGCAATTGGACCACGTTGCTAGTATTAATCAGCTAAACCTCTGGACCATGGATGGTTTGGAAAAAAATGCCATTGTCCATGTTTGTCTCAAAAAGGTGGAGCATATGGAAGTCTGTAAAGAATCAATTCGTGCCATGCTCAAAAATTATGGTTTTCAAAACATCACCATTGAAGTTGATGCTGACCTAGTAACTCACCAAGCCCATAAGCGGAAAATTGAGGAGTTGGAAGTAAGTCAAAGTCATGGACATGAACATCATCATTAATGAGATGTAGTATAAGTGAGCGAAAGCTAAATAAAAAGTGTATACTTAAAGTAGTTAGATACAGAGAGGAAATTTTATGAAATCAGCAGTTTATACTAAAGCTGGGCAAGTTGGTCTAGCAGAAATTGACCGTCCGAAAATTGAGGCGGCAGATGATGCCATTATTCGTATTGTTCGCACTTGTGTTTGTGGTTCAGACCTATGGAGTTACCGAAATCCAGATATTAAAGCGGGTCACAAAAATAGTGGACACGAAGCAATTGGAATCGTTGAAGAAGTTGGTGAGGCTGTCACTACTGTAAAACCAGGTGACTTTGTCATCGCGCCTTTCACTCATGGTTGTGGAGAGTGTGATGCCTGTCGTGCTGGTTATGATGGGACTTGTGACCGCCATATTGGCACCAACTGGTCAGGTGGTGTCCAGGCTGAGTATATCCGTTTCCACTTTGCCAATTGGGCACTTGTGAAAATCCCAGGTCAACCTTCAGATTATAGCGAAGGCATGCTCAAGTCACTTTTGACACTTGCTGATGTCATGCCGACGGGTTATCATGCGGCGCGTGTTGCTAATGTGCAAAAAGGCGACAAGGTGGTCGTTATCGGGGATGGGGCTGTAGGTCAATGTGCGGTTATCGCAGCTAAGATACGTGGAGCATCGCAAATTGTCCTTATGAGTCGCCACGAAGATCGTCAAAAGATGGCCTTGGAGTCAGGCGCGACAGCTGTTGTGGCCGAACGTGGTGAAGAAGGCATTGCCAAGGTGCGTGAAATCCTCGGAGGAGGAGCAGATGCAGCACTTGAGTGTGTTGGTACTGAGGCGGCTGTTGAGCAAGCACTGGGTGTCCTTCATAATGGCGGTCGTATGGGAATTGTTGGTGTGCCTCACTATAATAACCGTGCCCTTGGTTCGACCTTTGCTCAGAATATTTCTGTTGCGGGTGGAGCAGCTTCTGCAACAACATACGATAAGCAATTCTTGCTCAAAGCTGTTCTGGATGGTGATATCAATCCAGGTCGTGTCTTTACTTCAAGCTATAAACTGAAAGATATCGACCAAGCTTATAAGGCTATGGATGAACGCAAGACTATCAAGTCTATAATTGTGATGGATTAATACTCTTCGAAAATCTCTTCAAACCACGTCAGCTTCACCTTGCCGTAGATATAGGTAACTGACATCGTCAGTCTTATCTACAACCTCAAAGCAGTGCTTTGAGCAATCTGCGGCTAGCTTCCTAGTTTACTCTTTGATTTTCATTGAGTATAAAAAGAAAAACCTAATAGGATTTGAGAATCTCTATTAGGTTTTTTTATGTTCAAGTGTTGTACTTAATGCAAGGTGCTTTCTCTTAACGTCAGTTTGGTTCCTAGCATGGTGAGGCTTGGGATTTTACGTCCGTGAAGGACTTCTCTGTTCAAAATATCCATTCCTGTGCGTCCCATTTCTTCGGTGTAGACTGTGATACTGGAAAGTGGTGGGAACACTTGCTTGGTTAGAATGGTATCATTAAAGGAAATAATGCTGACGCGCTCGGGAATGCTGATGCTGGCTTCTTGAAGGGCACGAAGGGCACCAATGGCTAAACTGTCACTGGATGCAAAAAAGGCCTGTGGAAGTTTATCCCCTAATTTTTCGATAGCTTCCTTCATCAAATCATATCCAGATTGGGCAGTAAATGAGCCTTGGAAAATGAATTTTTCGTTATAAATTCCCTTTTCTTGCATATAGGATTTAAAGTAATCTAAACGTTTATCTGCGATGACTTCTTCTTGGTCAGTAGTAGTTTCAAGACCGGATAGGATACCAACCTTTTTAAGCCCATGATCTGTAAAGTAATCAACAACCTGTCTAACCGCATTATAGAAATCCGTAATGACACAGGTATGACCAAGGGCAATCGTATCACTGTCAAGGAAAACTAGAGGTTTGTGATATTCTTCAAACGAGGCAATCTGTGCTTGGCTAAATTTCCCGATACAAAGAATCCCAATGACTTCTTCGCTAAGCGTAAAAGGCTGGTCATTAAAATAGCGCAAGATGTCGTAATCTAATTCTTGAGCTCTATTTTCAATTCCTAGGCGAATCTGGTAGTAGTAGAGATCTTCTAACTCTCCCTGTTCACTGACCCACTGGATGATAGCGATTTTCTGTTTGAGTTTATGTGATTCACCTGTTTTGAGATGTTTGGTGTAGCCTAGTTCTTCGGCAACGGTTAAAATACGATGTCTGGTTTCTTCTGTCACAGATAGACTCTGATCGCGATTGAGGACACGGGATACAGTTGCGATCGAGACAGAGGCTAGCTGAGCAATATCTTTGAGTGTAGCCATAATTCCCCTCCTTTTTAGGTTATTATAGCATATTTTTCCTCCTTTTTACTCATAGTTTAGTAAAATATCGGTAAAAATGTTGACCTAAGCAAAACCCTTGGGTACAATAGAAGAAAACGATTACAGGATAAACTTTTTTACCTAATATTTCGTCAAAGGAGAATTCATATGACACAACATCTTACTGCTGAAGCACTTCGCAAGGACTTTCTTGCGGTTTTTGGTCAAGAAGCAGATCAAACTTTCTTCTCACCAGGCCGTATCAACTTGATTGGGGAGCATACTGACTATAATGGTGGCCATGTTTTCCCAGCTGCTATTTCACTAGGAACTTATGGAGCTGCACGCAAGCGCGATGACCAAGTATTGCGTTTCTACTCCGCGAACTTTGAGGACAAAGGCATCATTGAAGTGCCTCTAGCTGACCTTAAGTTTGAGAAAGAGCACAACTGGACCAACTATTCAAAAGGTGTCCTTCATTTCTTGCAAGAAGCTGGTCATGTGATTGATAAAGGTTTTGATTTCTATGTTTTTGGGAATATCCCAAATGGTGCGGGCTTGTCTTCTTCTGCATCTTTGGAGCTTTTGACTGGTGTCGTGGCAGAATACCTCTTTGACCTAAAATTGGACCGTCTAGATTTAGTAAAAATCGGAAAATTGACAGAGAATAACTTTATCGGTGTTAACTCTGGTATCATGGACCAATTTGCTATCGGTATGGGTGCTGACCAACGCGCTATTTACCTAGATACTAACACTCTAGAATACGACTTGGTTCCACTTGATTTGAAAGACAATGTTGTTGTGATCATGAATACCAACAAACGTCGTGAACTAGCAGATTCTAAATATAATGAACGCCGTGCTGAATGTGAAAAGGCAGTGGAAGAACTTCAAGTGGCCTTGGATATCCAGACTTTAGGCGAATTGGATGAATGGGCTTTTGATGAATACAGCTACCTCATCAAAGATGAAAATCGTTTGAAACGTGCGCGTCATGCAGTTCTTGAAAACCAACGTACCCTTAAAGCACAAGCAGCTCTTCAAGCAGGAGATTTGGACAAGTTTGGTCGTTTGATGAATGCGTCTCACGTTTCTCTTGAGCATGATTACGAAGTGACTGGCTTGGAATTGGATACCCTTGTTCACACTGCTTGGGCTCAGGAAGGTGTTCTTGGTGCTCGTATGACTGGAGCTGGCTTTGGTGGCTGTGCGATTGCCTTGGTTCAAAAGGATGCTGTTGAGTCCTTTAAAGAGGCTGTAGGCAAGCACTATGAAGAAATCGTTGGTTACGCTCCAAGTTTCTATATCGCTGAAGTGGCAGGTGGAACTCGCGTTCTTGAATAGTCAGAAGGAGGTTTTCTAGTGACCTTAGTAGAAAATTTTGTGACCAAAGTCATTGCAGAAAGTAGCTTTGAAGAGTTGGACCGTATCTATCTGACCAATTGTGTTTTAGCACTGGTGGGAGATGGTGTTCTGGAAGTTAAGACTGACCAAGATGGCTTGATTGATCTTAAAGATCAGCTTGTAGAGGAAGCCGTTCGCTTGGAAACGATTGAAGATAGTCTGGCTGCGCGTGAAATTCTCGGTGCTGAACTTATGGACTTGGTAACCCCTTGTCCAAGTCAGGTCAATCGTGACTTTTGGACAACCTATGCCCAGTCACCAGAGCAGGCAATTGCAGACTTCTACCAACTCAGTCAGAAGAATGACTACATCAAACTAAAGGCCATCGCAAAGAATATTGCTTATCGTGTTCCGTCTGACTACGGTGAACTCGAGATTACTATCAATCTATCTAAACCTGAAAAGGATCCAAAGGAGATTGCGGCAGCCAAGTTGGTCAAGTCGAGCAACTATCCTCAATGTCAGCTTTGTATGGAAAACGAAGGCTATCATGGTCGTGTCAATCATCCAGCTAGAAGCAATCATCGCATCATTCGTTTTGATATTTCTGGGCAGGAGTGGGGCTTCCAATATTCTCCCTATGCGTACTTTAATGAGCACTGTATTTTCCTAGACAGTCAACACCGTCCTATGGCTATCAGTCGCCAAAGTTTTGAGCGTTTGTTAGCAATCGTAGAGCAGTTCCCAGGCTATTTTGCAGGCTCGAATGCGGACCTACCAATTGTTGGTGGTTCAATCTTGACCCATGATCATTACCAAGGTGGTCGCCATGTATTCCCAATGGAAGTGGCGCCTTTACAGAAAAGTTTTACCTTTGAAGGTTTTGAATCTGTCAAAGCAGGAATTGTTCAGTGGCCTATGTCTGTGATTCGATTGACCTCAGATTCTAAAGACGATTTGACCAATCTTGCTGAGAAAATCTTACTTTCTTGGCGTCAATACTCAGATCCAAGTGTTCAGGTCTTGGCGGAAAGTAATGGAACACCGCATCACACTATCACACCGATTGCGCGTAAAAGAGATGGGCAGTTTGAATTAGATTTGGTCTTGCGGGACAATCAAACATCTCCAGAGCATCCAGATGGTATCTATCATCCCCACAAGGATGTCCAACATATCAAGAAGGAAAATATCGGCTTGATAGAGGTCATGGGCTTGGCAATCTTGCCACCACGCTTGAAGGAAGAAGTGGAGCAAGTAGCAGCTTACCTGGTTGGAGAGGATGTTTTAGTAGCAGATTATCACCAAGAATGGGCAGATGAGTTGAAAGAATCCAATCCTGGATTGACTGACAAAGACCAAGCTCTCGAAATTGTCCAAGAATCTGTGGGTAAAATCTTCGCTCGGGTATTGGAAGATGCAGGTGTTTACAAGCAAACAGAAGAAGGACAAGCAGCCTTTATGCGCTTTGTCGAGCAGGTTGGTATTATACCTGAATAAGTGCTTCTCCCTTGCATAGACTTATGAAAAGTAGTATCATAGTGTCGTTTGAAACATCAGGAGGAAAGTATGAAAGATTTTCACTTTGACGCTATATCTGCCTTTGAAAACTATGAAATTGAAAAAATGAGAGATGGTCACGTTGTGGTGACGACAAAAGTAGTGGACTCCTCACTCAACTACTATGGGAATGCTCATGGAGGCTATCTATTTACCCTTTGTGACCAAATCAGTGGACTTGTGGTGATTTCGCTAGGATTAGACGGGGTGACACTCCAGTCTTCCGTCAACTATCTGAAAGCTGGAAATCTAGGGGATGTTCTCACTATCAAAGGAGAATGTGTCCACCAAGGACGTACCACTTGTGTCGTCGATGTTGACATCATCAACCAATATGGCCGAAATGTCTGCAAGGCAACCTTCACCATGTTTGTCACAGGACAACGATCTGAAGATAGACAGGTGAGGATATAAAATAAAATGAGTAGATAGTTACGCCCTAAAAATCCAGAGTGTGTTCACTATCCACAACTCTATAAATTTTAATACATTTAAAAAGCTAGGTCTGATGACTTCGCTTTTATTTGATAGTGAAGAAAGTAAGTAAGAGCCAATAAAATAGCAGAGCAATAGCGCCAATTCCAAGGCCAAATAGAATGGGAAGGATGATTCTTTGGTAGGGAGCTTTGCCCCTTTCTTCCGCTTCTTCAATCTCGCTCAGACTGCGTCCTTGTTCATAGGCGACAATCTGGCGATAAGTACGAAGATTATGTTTTTTCTTGAATTTTTCAATGCGTAGGGCGTAGAATATAGCGACAGCAAGAATCAAGCAACTAATAGCGATGCCGTATCCATCCAAATAAAGAATGAGGGGAGTGCTGATGATAGGACTGCCAATTAGCAGTAAGCTAAAGACCACTTCATCTTTTTGATAGCGCATAAACTCTTGGTCGTGAATAATTTGTTTCATGGTTTCCAAATCTCCTTTGACTAGTTTGTCCAATGACACTTCAAAGACCTTGCTTAGTAAGAGCAGGTTTTGAATATCAGGGTAGGTCGCGCCACGCTCCCAGTTGGAAATGGATTGGCGACTGACAAAAATTATTTCAGCTAAATCATCTTGAGATAAATTTTTCTTTTTACGATAGTGCTGGATTTGTTTTCCGACTTGCATAAAATTTCCTCGCTTTCTGATTTCATTCTACTCAATTATACAAAAAACGGCTATCAAAGTTCTTTGACATACTGATTTCATAGGCTTTAGCAAAGATTTTGGTCAATGGATTTACAGGTCTGTCAATTCATGTTTACCTACTGAAAAAGAGGCTATCAGCCTCCTTTTTCTTATTCACTAAATCTTAAAAAATAGCCATCTGGGTCTAAAACTGCAAATTCATGAGGATAGATATATTGTTCACCAACACGAAATTCTCTTTTGGTCAAAGGACGATGAATAGGATAGTTAGACTCTATTACTTTCTGATAGAGTCGAGGGACATCCTCTATGCCGAAGGAGATGTTGACTCCACGACCAAAGGGGTAGTTTAGTTCAGCTAGTTCCTCCTTACTCCCCTCCTCTAGCATTAGTTGGCAATCTTCAAGAGATAGGAAGAGAAAGTTTTCTTCTGGTCGTTCGTATTCGATGGTAAAACCCAACAAATCACAGTAGAAGGAACGGGACTGTTCTATATTTGAGACCATAAACTCGGGAATAACTGCATTGTAGTCCATAAAGAAAATCCTTATAATTCAATCTCCAAGACAATCGGTGTATGGTCTTGGCGTGCTCCTGAATCGATCATATCTGACTTGGTAACCTTGTCTGCTACACGGTTACTTGTGAGCCAGTAGTCGATTCTCCAGCCTGTGTTGTTGATTTTTGAAGTCTTACTGCGTTGTGCCCACCAAGTATAGCGTTCTGGCACATCGCCATGGATATGGCGGAAGGTATCTGTAAATCCTTTGGCTAAAAGGTTTGTAAATCCTTCACGTTCTTCGTCTGTGAATCCTGGTGAACGACGGTTGCTAGCCGGGTTGGCAAGGTCAATTTCCTTGTGGGCAACGTTGTAGTCTCCAGTTGCTAGGACAGGCTTTTGCTTGTCTAGTTCAGCCAAGTATTCCGCATATTTGACATCCCAGACTTGACGTTCTTCCAAGCGTTTGAGTCCATCACCAGCGTTTGGTGTGTAAACTTGAGTCACGAAAAATGTATCAAATTCCAAAGTAATGATGCGGCCTTCCAAGTCCATAGTAGAAGGTGCGCCAATTTCTGGGAAGCTGATAGTTGGAGTGAGTTCTTTCTTATAGAGGAACATGGTTCCGGCATAGCCTTTACGAGCAGGCTCTTGAGAGGAACGCCAGGTGTTTTCGTAGCCTGGGAAGAGTTCTTCCAGTACCTCAAGGTGTTTTTTTGTAGGGCCTTTGGCTGAAAGCTTGGTTTCTTGGATGGCGATAATGTCAGCATCTTCGGCAACCAAGGTTTGGAGAACGTCTTGTGACAATTTCGCACGCGCAGAGTCACTCGTCAACGCTGCATTGAGTGAATCAATATTCCATGAGATTAGTTTCATAGTGTGTACCTTTTCTAGATGTATTTCTTATATTTTATCAAAAAAAAGTAAAGCCAGCGAGTTTCTAGTTCGTAAACTCACTCTTTAAACTTTATCCTTAGAAAACAAAAATTCTCGCAACTATTTTGAAAAAAATCTAAATAGTTCTTGTATTTGGAGTGGAAAGGTATATAATATTATTTAGAAAAACATCTAAATAGAAAGTGAAGTTACAAATATGTCAAATAAGAGAACAATCCTTCTTTTTGTGGTCTTGTCTTATGGTCTTGCTTGGATAATATGGTTGGCACTATGGATAAGTGGTATTGGACTAAATTCTCCATGGAGTCAGCTTGCTAGTATTGTGGCCATGTGGATGCCTGCGCTTGCAGTCTTTCTCTTAGGGAAAATAACGAAAAAACCTAGTGGAATCAAGTCTAAATTAGTCGTGAATCTCAAGAGGAACTGGCGCTTTTACTTACTAGCTATCTGGTTGCCAGCAGTTATCAGTTTCTTAGGAGCAGGACTTTATTTTCTTGTATTTCCTAACAATTTCAGCCTTGGTTTTGAATTTATTCAAGCCATCTTACAAGAAAAAGGAGTACTTCAATCACCGATCCCCCTATCTTCCTTGGTCTTGATTCAAATGCTAGCTAGTTTAACCTACGCTCCTTTTCTTAATAGCTTATTTGCATTGGGAGAGGAAATTGGTTGGCGTGGTTATCTTTACCCAGCTCTAAGAGAACGCTTTTCACTAGTACAGACTCATGTCTTGCTTGGTCTCATTTGGAGTCTATGGCATTTACCAATCAATTTGCAAGGCTATAATTATGGACTAACTTATTTTTCATATCCCGTTTTGGGAATTGTTGCCATGTTTCTATTTTGTTTTAGCATAGGAATATTGTTGAGTTGGTTGATGGAAAAAACAGGATCTATCTGGGCTTCAGCACTATTTCATGGGGCAATCAATGCAACTGCAGGTTTTGGATTACTCTTTCAACTGCCTGGAGAAAAAGCTTCAAGCCTCTTGATTTTTGGTCCGTCACCAGCAGGATTGATAGCAGTGCTACCCTGCTTATTCCTTGCCTTACTGATATTGCGAATAGAAAGGAAGCACCATGAGTTTTGCAAATAGCTTTAAAGCTTTATCTCATCCAGTCAGGAGGGAGATTTTGAATTTGCTTAAAACAGGCAGATTATCTGCAGGAGAAATTGCCAGTCATTTTGAGTTAACTGGTGCAACAATTTCACACCACCTTACGATTTTGAAAGCAGCGGATTTGATTCGTGAAATGAAAGAGAAAAACTTTATTTATTATGAGTTAAATACATCAGTTTTAGAGGATATGATGGTGTGGTTAGCAGAACTGAAAGGAGATTTTTAGATGAAGATAAAAATCAATAAGAAATTGGTATTATATACTAGCCTTCTTATCTTACTGCCTACCCTTGTAGGTTGTGTTCTCTGGTTTCAACTACCAGAGAAGATGCCGACTCATTTTAATCTACTGGGACAAGCAGATGGCTACGATCATAAAATGTTTGCTATCTTTGGATTACCGGCTCTCATGCTTTTGATGCATTGGTTGATTCTATTCTTGATGATCAAGGATCCTAAGTCCAGCAATATTAGTTCAAAAATACAACTTTTGATTTACTGGATTATTCCTTTTGTATCTTGTCTATCGATGATTTCTATCTACGGAGTATCTTTGGGTTATTCTATGATGAGTGGAATTCTAGCTCAGATTTTTATGGGAGTCATCATGATTGTAATTGGAAATTATCTACCCAAAACACGCCGAAATTATATAATCGGTATTCGACTTCCGTGGACTTTGGAGAATGATGAGAACTGGAGCAAAACGCATCGCATAGCTGGAAAAATTTGGGTATTAGGAGGATTGTTATTGTTTCTAAATGCCTTTGTTCAGCTATATGTTTACTGGGTATTCTTCTTGACACTTTTCTTTGTAGTGATAATTCCTAGTGTCTATTCTTATCAATTATCAAAATCAGAATCTTGAAATAGGTATTTGAGTCGTTAGTTAGAGAAGTTGGTCTGATACGCGTAATTCCCCAACGTATAGTTTGAAAAATCAAGGTCATTCCTTTATAATAAAGAATGATTTATGTAAAGGATTGAAAACAAATGAAATTTTACTCATATGAATATGTCTTGAGCCAGATTGGCCAACAAAACAGTGTCATGATTGGCTTTGGAGTATTCTTGCTTGCCATCACTGGATTTTTTGCTTTTAAGGCTTACCGCGACCATCGAGGAACCAAGTTTCGCGAGTTGGTGATGATCTCGTCTTTGGCTTTACTGGCTGTCATTCTCGGTATTATATCTACTTATCAGTCAAATCAAGCTTCCAACAACCAATTTCAAACGTCACTTCATTTTATAGAAGTTGTTTCTGAGGATTTAGGGGTGGATAAATCAGAGGTCTACGTTAATACTTCTGCAGCCACAGATGGTGCCCTTCTCAAGGTAGGAGACAAATTCTACCGTGCCTTAAGTGGCAGTGAGCCGGATAAATATCTCTTGGAAAAACTTGACTTGTATCAAACAAGTGACATTGAATTAGTGGAGGCAAACAAATGACATTTAACTATATCGAAATTCTTATTAAACTGGCTTTAGGTCTTGTATCTCTTGTCTTTGTTATCAATGTGACAGGGAAGGGAAATCTAGCGCCCAACTCAGCAATTGACCAAATCCAAAACTATGTTCTTGGGGGAATCATCGGTGGGGTTATCTATAGTAGCTCTATTACCATCCTTCAGTATGCAGAGATCTTGATTATGTGGACGATTTTAGTTTTGCTTCTCAAGTGGCTTACGAATAACGTTGGCTTTGTAAAACAAATGATTGACGGGAAACCAACTTTACTCATCAAAAATGGGGAAATCGATCCAGAAGCCTGTCGATCTGTTGGCTTATCAGCTTCTGACGTAGCCCTTAAACTTCGTAGCCAAGGTATCTTCCAGCTTAAAGAAGTCAAGCGTGCTGTACGAGAACAAAACGGTCAGCTGATTGTAGTACAAAATGGAGATGAAAATCCTAAGTTTCCTGTCATCACAGATGGTGTCATTCAGTCGGATGTCCTCGATACTCTCAGCTTAACGGAAGAATGGCTCATAGATCATCTGAATAAGCAAGGGTATGATAATGTGGCCAATATCTTTATCGCTGAGTATGACAAGGGTCAACTAAGTGTCGTCACCTATGAATAAGAAAAACCTGGGGTTCATGCCTCAGGTTTCCATTTGTCATTAGAAAGGAATTTTATGTCCATCATCCAAAAACTCTGGTGGTTTTTTAAATTAGAAAAACGCCGTTACCTAGTTGGAATTGTAGCTTTGGTTTTGGTTTCTGTACTAAATCTCATCCCACCTATGGTCATGGGGCGCGTGATCGATGCCATCACTTCGGGACGATTAACACAAGATGAGCTCCTGCTTCATCTCTTTTATCTCCTGCTGGCAGCTTTCGGGATGTATTATCTGCGTTACGTTTGGCGCATGTATATCCTAGGGACCTCCTACCGACTTGGACAAATCATGCGTTCAAGACTATTTGAGCACTTTACAAAAATGTCTCCCGCTTTTTATCAGAGTTATCGGACTGGGGATTTGATGGCTCACGCAACCAATGATATCAATGCTCTGACTCGTCTAGCAGGTGGGGGTGTCATGTCTGCAGTGGATGCCTCTATCACAGCCTTGGTGACTTTATTGACTATGCTCTTTAGCATCTCATGGCAGATGACCTTGGTTGCCATTCTGCCCTTGCCGTTTATGGCCTATGGGACTAGTCGTCTGGGGAGAAAGACCCATAAGGCTTTCGGAGAATCACAAGCAGCCTTTTCTGAACTTAATAATAAGGTTCAAGAGTCTGTATCGGGTATCAAGGTAACCAAGTCCTTTGGCTATCAGTCTGATGAATTGGCATCTTTCCAGGAAGTCAATGATTTGACCTTCCAAAAAAATCTGCAAACCATGAAATATGATAGCCTCTTTGACCCGATGGTTTTGCTCTTTGTTGGTTCTTCCTATGCCTTAACTCTCTTAGTCGGTGCCTTTATGGTGCAAGCGGGACAAGTAACCGTTGGGAATCTGGTTACCTTTATCTCTTACTTGGATATGTTGGTCTGGCCTTTGATGGCGATTGGTTTCCTCTTTAATATCACTCAGAGAGGAAAAGTTTCTTATCAACGGATTGAGAGTCTATTGTCCCAAGAATCACCTGTCAAAGACCCAGAATCTCCACTTGACGGGATTGAAAACGGGCGTTTGGACTATGCCATTGATAGTTTTGCCTTTGAAGACGAGGAGACACTGAAAGATATTCATTTTAGTCTCGAAAAAGGGCAAACTCTGGGCTTAGTTGGACAGACTGGTTCAGGAAAAACCGCTTTGATTAAGTTGCTCCTACGTGAGTATGACGTTGATCAAGGATTCATTTATCTAAATGGCCATGACATTCGTGACTATCGACTAGCTGACTTGCGTAGTTTGATGGGATATGTCCCACAGGATCAATTTCTCTTTGCCAGCTCTATCCTAGATAATATCCGTTTTGGAAATCCTGACCTGCCTTTCTCAGAAGTAGAGAAAGTAACCAAACTGGCTCAAGTCTATCAAGATATTCAAGACATGCCCCAGGGATTTTACACGGTTATCGGTGAAAAAGGTGTCAGTCTATCTGGTGGACAAAAGCAACGTCTTGCCATGAGTCGGGCTATGATTTTAAATCCTGATATCTTGATTTTAGACGATTCCTTATCGGCGGTAGATGCCAAGACAGAGTTCGCAATTATCGATAATCTCAAGGAAACTCGCAAGGACAAGACAACCATTATCACTGCCCATCGCCTCAGTGCAGTTGTCCATGCGGATTTGATTTTGGTCATGCAAAATGGTCGCATCATTGAACGAGGCACCCATGAAGACTTACTAGCCTTGGATGGTTGGTACGCACAAACCTACCAGTCACAACAATTAGAAATGAAAGGAGAAGAAGATGCGCAATAAACAAGAACAATTGGCTGTATTGAAACGCTTGTTGTCCTATCTCAAGCCTTACGGTCTCCTCACCTTTTTAGCACTCGCTTTTCTCCTTACGACGACTGTTATCAAGAGTATCATCCCCTTGGTAGCTTCGCACTTTATCGACCAGTATCTGCATAATCTCAACCAGCTCGCTGTTACAGTTTTGCTAGCCTACTATGGTCTCTACATTCTTCAAACCATTGTCCAGTATGTGGGGAACCTTCTCTTTGCGCGTGTGTCCTACAGCATTGTTAGAGACATTCGACGTGATGCCTTTGCCAATATGGAAAAGCTAGGCATGTCTTATTTTGATAAAACACCTGCAGGTTCTATCGTTTCGCGTTTGACCAATGACACTGAGACTATTAGTGATATGTTTTCAGGAATTTTATCCAGCTTTGTCTCAGCAGTCTTTATCTTTGTGACAACCCTTTATACCATGCTTGTTCTGGACTATCGTCTGACAGCTTTGGTTCTACTCTTTTTACCCTTGATTTTCCTCTTGGTCAATCTCTACCGTAAAAAATCCGTCAAGGTTATCGAAAAAACCAGAAGTCTCTTGTCAGATATTAACAGTAAGCTGGCTGAAAATATCGAAGGGATTCGCATTATTCAAGCCTTTAATCAAGAAAAGCGCCTGCAAGAAGAGTTTGATGGGATAAACCAGGAACATCTGGTCTACGCCAACCGTTCAGTAGCTTTGGACTCCCTCTTTTTACGTCCAGCTATGAGTTTGTTGAAGCTTTTGGGCTATGCGGTTTTGATGGCTTACTTTGGTTATCGTGGTCTTTATTTAGGCATAACAGCAGGAACCATGTATGCCTTTATCCAGTATATCAATCGTCTCTTTGACCCCCTCATCGAGGTAACACAAAACTTTTCTACACTTCAGACATCTATGGTGTCAGCAGGTCGTGTTTTTGCACTTATCGATGAGACCAACTATGAACCGGTCCAAGAAGATGGACAAGCGGAGATTCAAGAAGGAAATATCCGTTTTGAACATGTGTCTTTCTCTTATGACGGAAAACATCAGATTCTCGATGATATCTCCTTTACCGTCAATAAAGGTGAAACTATTGCCTTTGTCGGACATACAGGTTCTGGGAAATCTTCTATCATTAATGTTCTCATGCGCTTTTATGAATTCCAGTCTGGTCGAGTTCTCCTAGATGGTGTGGATATTCGTAAGTATAGCCAAGAGGAATTGAGAAAAAATATCGGTCTTGTCCTACAGGAACCCTTCCTCTATCATGGGACCATCAAGTCCAATATCGCTATGTACCAAGATATCAGCGATGATCAGGTTAAGGCTGCGGCAGAATTTGTCGATGCAGATTCTTTCATTCGGGATTTTCCATTAGGCTATGATGCCCCTGTGTCTGAGCGTGGTTCGAGTTTCTCAACTGGTCAACGTCAGCTTCTTGCTTTTGCTAGAACCGTTGCCAGTCAACCGAAAATTCTGATTTTGGATGAAGCAACAGCCAATATTGATTCTGAAACAGAAGCCTTGGTCCAAAATTCTCTAGCCAAGATGAGACAGGGCCGGACGACCATTGCCATTGCCCATCGTCTTTCTACCATTCAGGATGCTAACTGTATCTATGTCCTTGATAAGGGACGTATTATTGAGAGCGGCACACACGAGGAACTTTTAGCCTTGGGAGGAACCTATCACAAGATGTATAGTTTGCAGGCAGGGGCTCTTTCTTAGAGAAGAATTCCTTTAAAATACAGATTTCTTGCACTGCCTCTTTCATTTTGTGGTATAATGTAGAATGTTTAAAGATTACATATTAAAAAACAGAGGAGAATGTGCATGCTGAAATGGGATGAACTACCTCAAGAAATGCAATTAAGTGAGGTAAAACCATACTACCAGCTTGTTTCTAAAAGAAAAGGCTCTCTGATTCTCAAGCGCTGTCTAGATTTGTTTCTAGCATTGGTCTTGTTAATCTTGACCTCACCCGTATTTCTAATTCTAAGCATTTGGATCAAGCTAGATAGCAAGGGTCCAGTCATTTACAAGCAAGTGCGGGTAACCCAGTACAACCGACATTTCAAGATTTGGAAATTCCGGACCATGGTGACCGATGCGGACAAGAAAGGAAGTCTAGTAACTTCTGCCAATGACAGCCGTATCACCAAGGTTGGAAATTTCATTCGCCGTGTTCGTTTGGATGAACTTCCACAATTGGTCAATGTTCTCAAAGGAGAGATGTCCTTTGTGGGAACTCGTCCAGAAGTACCACGCTATACTGAGCAGTACAGCCCTGAAATGATGGCTACCTTGCTCTTACCAGCAGGGATTACATCGCTTGCCAGCATTAACTATAAGGACGAGGATGCCATTATCAGTCAAATGACTGCAAAAGGTATGTCGGTCGACCAAGCTTATGTCGAAAGAGTCCTTCCAGAAAAGATGCACTATAATCTAGCCTACCTACGTGATTTTAATTTCTTCGGAGATATCAAAATCATGTTCCAGACTGTATTTGAAGTTTTAAAATAAAGTAGTCCTAAGATTGAAAACCGATAAAAGGAGTAAAACAATGCCAAAGTATAATATTCCATTTTCACCACCCGATATTACCGAAGCAGAAATTGCTGAAGTAGCAGATACCCTCCGTTCTGGTTGGATTACAACAGGACCTAAGACAAAAGAATTGGAGCGTCGTCTGTCCGTCTATACTCAGACACCTAAGACAGTCTGCCTTAACTCTGCAACAGCAGCTCTTGAATTGATCTTGCGCGTGCTTGAAGTGGGGCCTGGCGATGAAGTTATCGTTCCAGCTATGACTTATACAGCATCATGTAGCGTTATCACTCACGTAGGTGCGACACCAGTAATGGTTGATATCCAAGGTGATACCTTTGAAATGGACTATGACAAACTTGAGCAAGCGATTACTGAGAAGACTAAGGTTATCATCCCAGTAGAACTTGCAGGGATTATCTGTGACTATGACCGTTTGTTCCAAGTTGTTGAGAAGAAACGTGACCTCTTTACAGCTACTAGCAAGTGGCAAAAAGTCTTTAACCGTATCGTTGTTGTATCAGATAGCGCCCATGCTTTGGGTTCAACCTACAAGGGACAACCAGCTGGTTCCATTGCAGACTTTACATCATTCTCTTTCCACGCAGTTAAGAATTTTACAACTGCTGAAGGAGGAAGTGCGACCTGGAAAGCTAATCCAGCTATTGACGATGAAGAAATGTACAAGGAATTCCAAATCCTATCTCTTCATGGTCAAACGAAGGATGCGCTAGCTAAGATGCAACTAGGTTCATGGGAATACGATATCGTAACTCCTGCCTACAAGTGCAACATGACGGATATCATGGCTTCAATTGGTTTGGTACAATTGGATCGTTATCCTAGCTTGCTTCAACGTCGAAAAGAAATCGTAACTCGCTATGACCGTGGATTTACAGGAACTCGTATTCACCCATTGGCGCATGAGACAGATACTGTTGAATCTTGTCGTCACCTTTATGTTACCCATGTAGAAGGTGCTAGTCTTGAGCAACGTAATCAAATCATCCAAGAATTGGCCAAAGCTGGAATCGCAAGTAACGTTCACTACAAACCGCTTCCACTTTTGACTGCCTATAAGAATCTTGGCTTTGACATGGCAAACTATCCTAAAGCTTATGCCTACTTTGTAAACGAGATTACACTACCGCTTCACACCAAATTAACGGATGAAGAAGTAGATTATATCATTGAGACTTTTGTCAAAGTTTCTGATGAAGTTCTAGGTGCTTCACAAAAATAATTAAAAAAATTAGTAAAAAATTAGTGAAAACGGTTGACAAAGAAAAAACAATAACATATAATTAACTCAACAAATCAGAAAAGTAATTATTTTTAATCTTCAGGGAGCCTGTGGTTACTGTGAACAGGTGGTTGGAACTAGTGAAATTGGGCTGATTTTAAAAGTGAATTTGAAACAATGAAAATTCGGTAGGCACACCTTACAGTGCAACTTGTTGTTAGACAAGGCAGAGATGTAAAGGGGATATTCTCTTTACAAATGAGGTGGTACCGCGTTACAAACGCCCTCACATGGAAGTAGATTCCGTGTGTGGGCTTTTTCATATTTTGGAACAATGGAAAAGAGGAAAAATTTATGACAACTAAAGGTTATTTTGGACAGTTTGGTGGTAGTTTTGTACCAGAACCAATTCAGGCTTTATTAGATGAGTTGGAAGTGACTTTTGATAAATACAAGGATGATCCAGAGTTTTTAGCTGAGTTTCGCCATTACTTGAAGGATTATTCAGGTCGTGAAACACCGCTCTATTTTGCAGAAAGTTTGACAGAGCACCTAGGTGGAGCTAAGATTTATCTCAAGCGTGAAGATCTTAACCATCTTGGGTCACACAAACTTAACAATGTCCTTGGACAAATCCTTCTTGCTAAACGCATGGGTAAAAAACGTGTGATTGCTGAGACAGGAGCTGGGCAGCACGGTGTTGCGACAGCTGCAGCTGCAGCCAAATTTGGTATGGCATGTGATGTCTACATGGGGGCAGAAGATGTGGAGCGTCAACGTCTCAATGTCTTCCGTATGGAGATGATGGGAGCAACTGTTCACGCAGTTGAAACTGGTACTCGTACCCTCAAAGATGCGGTTGATGCAGCCTTTGGAGCATGGATGAATGACCTTGAAGCCTTCTACGTTTTAGGATCTGCTGTAGGCCCTCATCCTTATCCAACGATTGTTCATGAATTCCAAAAGGTTATTAGTGAAGAATCACGTCGTCAAATCTTGGAAAAAGAAGGACGTCTACCAGACTACGTCATTGCCTGTGTGGGCGGTGGTTCCAATGCTATCGGAGCTTTTTCACAGTATGTAGCTGATGAAGAAGTAAAATTGGTTGGGGTAGAAGCTGCTGGTCACGGTTTAGATACCGACAAACACGCGGCAACAATGACCAAGGGTAGTGTAGGGATTGTCGATGGAATGAAAACCTATGCAGTCTTTGGCGAAGATGGAAATGTTGCACCTGTTTACTCTATCTCTGCTGGTTTAGACTATCCAGGGGTTGGACCAGAACACGCATTCTTTAAAGACTCTGGTCGTGTAGAGTATGTCGCAGCGACTGATGAAGAAGCTGTCCAAGCCTTGCTTTTACTTAGCAAGACTGAGGGAATTATCCCAGCTATTGAAAGCTCCCATGCTATTGCAGAAGCAGTCAAACGAGCACCAAAACTAAGTAAAGACGAGATTATCGTCATTAATGTCTCTGGTCGTGGAGACAAGGACGTAGCTGCTATTGCAGACTACCTTGAAGATAAAAAATAAAAGATGGAAAAGATACAGAGATTTCTCTCACAGAGAGCTTGTGGTTGCTGAAAACAAGCAGAGAAAGCTGTAAGGTTGGGTCCGTCTGAAATGAGAGAAGAAAACATGATTCTCAAGGGAGTGCCCTTTATCGCACAGCCTGTTACAAGAAGGTTCTGAGACAGGAATGAGAGATAGGAGAAATCCTATAATTGAGGTGGCACCGCGAATTTCGTCCTCACGCAAGTTATTTTGCGTGGGGATTTTTTGTAGAATAAACACGGAATTTAAGAAGAACTGAAAGGGAAATTACAATGGAACGAATCATTCATGGAGATGTTTTATCACCAATCTTGGCGTATATGCGTTTAAATGGACAACACAAGGTTATACTTGAAAGTATCCCAAGAGAAAAGGAAAATGCTCGATTTTCTATCTTAGCCTATAACCCAGTTTTTGAAATTAAGTTTGAAAATGGAGTTCTTTATCAAAATGGGCAAGTCATTGATCGTGACCCCTTGGATTTCCTCTATGAGGTGACTCATAAGAGCCAGGACCATTCAGACCTACCTTTTGGTGGTGGAGCCATCGGCTTTGTTGGATATGATATGATTTCTCTCTATGAAGAAATTGGTCAGCTTCCTGAGGATACGATTGGGACGCCAGATATGCATTTCTTCGTCTATGAGAGCTACATAGTTTTTGACCACAAGAAAGAAAAAATTCATATCATCGAGGATGCTCTCTACAGTGATCGAAGCAATGATGAGCTAGAAGTGGCTTTGGATCAAGTTTTAGAGGAGTTAAAAATCCCAGCATCAAATGAATTTGAAGATTTGGACGTTTCTCCACTTCAGTTTAGACCACATATCGCTCCTCAGAAATTTGAAGAAATGGTAGAAACAGCTCGCGACTTGATTCGCAATGGAGATATGTTCCAATGCGTGCTCAGTCAACGCTTCTCCGCAGAGGTAACTGGAAATCCTTTTGACTTTTACAGAAATCTCCGAGTGACAAATCCATCAAATTACCTCTACTTTTATGACTTCAGAGATTATCAAATCATCGGTGCCAGTCCTGAGAGCTTGGTTTCCGTAAAAAACGGTATTGTAACAACCAATCCGATTGCAGGTACGCGACCTAGAGGTGCCAATGACGAGGAAGATGCAGCACTTGCAAGTGATCTACTTTCTGATGAAAAGGAAACGGCAGAACACCGAATGCTAGTGGATCTAGGACGCAATGATATCGGTCGAATTGCTGAAACAGCAAGTGTCCAAGTAACCAAGTATATGGAAGTGGAACTTTTCCGCTATGTCATGCATTTGACCAGCGTGGTTAAAGGACGTTTGCTTCCAGAACTGACTGCCATGGATGCCTTGAAAGCGACTCTTCCTGCAGGAACAGTTTCTGGGGCCCCTAAGATTCGTGCTATGAAACGCATTTATGAATTAGAAACAGAGAAACGAGGCGTTTATGCCGGAGCTATCGGCTACCTTTCAGCAACTGGAGATATGGACTTTGCCATTGCTATTCGAACCATGATTCTTAAAAATAAAACAGCCTATGTACAGGCTGGTGCAGGAATTGTTTATGATTCCATCGCTCAGAATGAATACCAGGAAACCATTAACAAAGCTAAATCTATGACTAGAATGGGAGAACTAAGACCATGATTTTATTGATTGATAATTATGATTCATTTACCTATAACTTGGCTCAATACATTGGGAATTTCGCAGAAGTTCAGGTTTTGAGAAATGATGATCCAACTCTTTATGAAGAAGCTACAAAGGCAGATGGACTGGTCTTTTCTCCTGGCCCAGGTTGGCCAGCTGATGCTGGGAAGATGGAAGAAATGATTCGTGATTTTGCAGGTAAGAAACCGATTCTAGGGATTTGTTTAGGGCACCAAGCCATCGCAGAAGTCTTCGGTGGTAAGTTGGGTTTGGCTCCTAAAGTTATGCACGGTAAACAAAGCCAGATTCGATTTGAGACTCCTTCAGTTCTCTATCAAGGAATCGAGGATAATCGTCCAGTCATGCGTTACCACAGTATTTTAATTGAAGAGATGCCAGAAGAGTTTGAAGTGACAGCTCGTTCGACAGATGACCAAGCCATTATGGGGATCCAACACAAAACTCTTCCGATTTATGGCTTGCAGTATCATCCAGAAAGTATTGGAACGCCAGATGGCCTATCTTCTATTCAGAATTTTATCGAGAAAGTTGTAAAGTGAGGAACACAAAATGAAAGAAATTATTGAAAAATTAGCGAACTTTGAAGATTTATCAAGTGTTGAAATGACAGATGTGATTGAACGCATCGTAACAGGACGTGTGACGGAAGCACAAATCGCTTCACTACTGTTAGCCCTCAAGATGAAGGGAGAAACACCTGAAGAAAGAACAGCCCTCGCCCAAGTTATGAGAGGACATGCTCAACACATTCCAACCAACATTCAAGATGCTATGGATAATTGCGGTACGGGTGGAGATAAGTCATTTAGCTTCAACATTTCTACAACTGCAGCCTTTGTCTTGGCAGGTGGTGGCATCCACATGGCCAAACATGGCAATCGCTCCATCTCTTCTAAATCTGGTTCGGCAGATGTCTTGCAAGCTTTGGGAATCAATATTGACCTCAAACCAGCACAATTGGGTAAGGTATTTGATCAAACAGGTATTGTCTTTCTCTTCGCCAAAAACATGCACCCAGCTATGAAATATATCATGCCAGCACGCTTGGAGTTGGGAATTCCAACCATCATGAATTTGACAGGCCCACTGATTCACCCAATGGTCTTGGAAACACAGCTTCTAGGGATCAGTCGCCCAGAACTTCTGGAAAGTACTGCTCAGGTCTTGAAAAATATGGGCCGCAAACGTGCCATTGTAGTAGCTGGTCCAGAAGGATTGGATGAAGCTGGTTTGAATGGGACTACCAGCATTGCCCTTCTTGAAAATGGTGAAATCACTTTGTCAACCTTTACCCCAGAAGATTTGGGAATGGAACGCATTGCTATTGAGGACATTCGTGGGGGAAATGCTCATGAGAATGCAGCCATCCTTGTCAGTGTTCTTAATAACGAACCAAGTCCATTCTTGGAAACAACCGTTTTAAATGCTGGTCTAGGATTCTACGCCAATGGTAAAACAGACAGTATCAAGGACGGAGTTGAAATGGCACGTCAAGTGATTGCTAGTGGTAAGGCCCTTGAAAAACTCAGACTATTACAGGAGTACCAAAAATGAGTCAGGAATTTTTGTCACGTATCTTAGAGCAGAAGGCACGTGAAGTTGAAAAGATGGAGCGAGAGGAGCTTCAGCCCCTGCGAGCAAGCTATCGCTTAGCTGAATATTTGAAAAACCATCAAGAACGTCTGCAAATCATTGCGGAGGTCAAGAAGGCGAGTCCAAGTATGGGTGATATCAATCTGGATGTGGATATCGTTCAACAGGCCCAGACTTACGAGGCTAACGGCGCTGTTATGATTTCTGTATTGACAGATGAAGTTTTTTTCAAGGGTCATTTGGATTATCTTCGTGAGATTTCCAATCAAGTACAGATTCCGACACTGAACAAGGACTTTATCATCGATGAAAAGCAAATCATCCGTGCTCGCAATGCAGGTGCGACAGTTATCTTGCTTATCGTAGCGGCTTTATCAGAAGAACGCCTCAAGGAACTGTATGACTATGCGACAGAGATTGGTCTAGAAGTATTAGTGGAAACTCATAATCTAGCAGAGCTAGAAGTAGCCCACCGCCTTGGAGCTCAAATTATCGGTGTGAATAATCGTAATTTGACTACCTTTGAAGTTGACTTGCAGACTAGTGTAGACTTGGCCCAATACTTTAAGGACGATTGCTTGTACATTTCTGAATCTGCTATTTTTACAGAAGCAGATGCGAAACGAGTTGCCCCCTACTTTAACGGAATTTTGGTAGGAACAGCCCTCATGCAGGCAGAAGATGTAGCCCAGAGAATCAAGGAGTTGCAGATTGACAAAGGTTAAGATTTGTGGACTATCGACCAAAGGAGCGGTAGAAACAGCTGTGTCAGCAGGGGCCGACTACATCGGTTTTGTCTTTGCTCCTAGCAAAAGACAAGTGACCTTGGGACAAGCAGCAAAGCTGGCTGAGATTATTCCTACAAATGTAAAAAAGGTTGGCGTATTTGTTTCACCAAGTCGGGAGGAATTACTAGAAGCGATTGAAAAGGTCGATTTAGACTTAGTCCAAATTCATGGCCAGGTGGCGGATGATTTGTTTGAGAATTTACCTTGTACTAGCATTCAGGCAGTACAGGTGGGTGGAGATGGTCACGTGCCAAGTTCTCAGGCAGATTATCTACTCTTTGATGCACCTGTGGCAGGAAGTGGTCAGACCTTTGACTGGGGTCAACTGGATACGAAAGATCTATCTCAGCCTTTCTTCATCGCAGGTGGGCTAAATGAAGCCAATGTAGAAGAAGCAATTCAACACTTTACTCCCTTTGCAGTAGATGTATCAAGTGGGGTAGAGACAGACGGACAAAAAGATCATGAAAAGATAAGAAGATTTATAGAGAGGGTAAAACATGGCATATCAAGAACCAAATAAAGAAGGATTTTACGGAAAATTCGGTGGACGTTTTGTCCCAGAAACATTGATGACAGCAGTATTGGAGTTGGAAGAAGCTTATCGTGAAAGTCAGGCAGATCCAAGTTTCCAAGAAGAGTTAAACCAACTTTTGCGCCAGTATGTAGGACGTGAAACACCTCTTTACTACGCAAAAAACTTGACCCAGCATATTGGTGGAGCCAAGATTTACCTCAAACGTGAAGACCTCAACCATACAGGTGCACACAAGATTAACAATGCCTTGGGACAAGTTCTTCTCGCTAAACGCATGGGCAAAAAGAAAATTATCGCTGAAACTGGTGCCGGTCAGCACGGTGTGGCAACTGCAACAGCTGCAGCTCTTTTCAACATGGAATGTACTATCTATATGGGTGAGGAAGATGTTAAACGCCAAGCCCTCAATGTCTTCCGTATGGAACTTTTGGGAGCCAAGGTGAAAGCTGTAACAGATGGTTCGCGCGTGCTCAAGGATGCGGTCAATGCAGCCCTTCGTTCTTGGGTAGCAAATATCGATGATACCCACTATATCCTTGGTTCTGCCTTGGGACCTCATCCTTTCCCAGAAATTGTTCGTGATTTCCAAAGTGTCATTGGTCGAGAAGCTAAACAACAGTACCGTGAATTGACAGGTGAAAATCTACCAGATGCGCTAGTTGCCTGTGTTGGTGGTGGTTCGAATGCTATCGGTCTCTTCCATCCATTTGTGGAAGATGAATCTGTAGCTATGTATGGAGCTGAAGCGGCAGGACTTGGTGTGGATACAGAGCATCACGCAGCTACCTTGACCAAGGGTAGACCAGGTGTTCTCCACGGTTCGCTCATGGATGTGCTCCAAGATGCCCATGGACAAATCTTAGAAGCCTTCTCTATCTCAGCAGGTTTGGACTACCCAGGTATCGGTCCAGAACATTCTCATTACCACGATATCAAGCGTGCGACTTATGTGCCTGTGACAGATGAGGAAGCATTGGAAGGTTTCCAACTCTTGTCACGTGTGGAAGGGATTATCCCAGCTTTGGAATCTAGTCATGCTATCGCCTTTGCGGTGAAATTAGCCAAAGAACTTGGTCCAGACAAGTCTATGATTGTCTGTCTATCAGGTCGCGGAGACAAGGATGTAGTTCAAGTTAAAGACCGCTTGGAAGCAGACGCAGCAAAGAAGGGAGAAGCTCATGCCTAAGACACTGACAGAAAAACTGAACGCTATTAAAGCAACTGGAAAGGGAATTTTTGTCCCCTATATTATGGCTGGAGATCACGAAAAAGGATTAGATGGTCTCGGTGAAACAATTCACTTTTTAGAAAATTTGGGTGTGTCTGCCATTGAGGTAGGAGTTCCTTTCTCGGACCCGGTTGCAGATGGTCCTGTTATTGAAGAAGCAGGCTTGCGCAGTCTAGCTCGCGGAACCTCTACCCAGGCTTTGGTTGAAACTTTGAAAACCATTGAAACAGAAATTCCGCTTGTCATCATGACCTACTTTAACCCCCTCTTTCAGTACGGTGTGGAGAAATTGGTTAAAGACCTTGCTGATACAGCAGTCAAAGGTTTGATTATACCAGACCTCCCTCATGAGCACGCCAACTTTGTAGAGCCATATTTGGCGGAAACAGACATTGCTTTGATTCCTTTAGTCAGCTTGACGACAGGAATTGAGCGTCAAAAGGAACTCATTGAAGGGGCAGAAGGATTTGTCTATGCCGTTGCTATCAATGGGGTGACAGGGAAATCAGGAAATTACCGAGATGACTTGGACAAGCACTTGTCCCAACTTCATCAAGTGGCTGACATTCCAGTTTTAACAGGATTTGGTGTATCCACTCAGGCTGATGTGGAACGTTTCAATGCGGTCTCTGATGGTGTTATCGTCGGTTCCAAGATTGTTAAAGCTCTACATGAAGGACAAATAGCAGAAATCGCTGACTTTATCCGAGAAGCAGTAGCTTACCAAAAATAATCACACAAGCAGCCAGTAAGAGGAAAGGCACAAAAGGAAGTCTTTCCTTTTTCTTTAGCAGGAGAAAGGCTAGAATGCCGGTTGAAGAAGCAAATTGAATGAGAATCAGTATTTCTGTAAGTGTAAAAACTAGGGCACAAGAAGATAGAAAGAGAAAATCTCCTGCCCCTATGCGGATATCGATGAAATGAGCAATGATTCCAAGAATCAAGAAAAAAGCCATGATTAGATTCCAACTAGAGCAAGCCATTAGAAGTAGATGAAAGAAAATCCATACCAGTAAAGGATACTCCTGATGGCGAAAGTCGTAGATGCCCAAGGTCAGACCAGCGCTGATTAGGATGACTTGCCCCAAAGTTAGAAAATCCCAAGAGAAAGCTAGAAAGAGCAGTCCTAAGCACAACTCAAAGAGGGCATACCAAACAGGATAGCGAGCCTTGCAATAGCGACAGCGAAAGCGATTGAATATCTGGGACACAATCGGAATCAAATCTAGTGGTCTCAAGCGAGTCTGACAAGAATCACAGTGACTTGCAGGAAAGACGATGGATTGTTCAGGGAAGCGATCGATGACTAAGCCTAGAAAGGAAGCAAGAATCGTTCCAACAAGAAAAAAATAAAGATGAATCATACTTATTTATTCGGAAAAAATAAGAGAAAGAGTATAATAGTTGGATATAGGAGAAGTTTTAGGAACAAATATGAAAATTCACTTTGAAAAAGGACTTCAGTCAGAAAATGCCCAACTCATTTGTCAGTGGTCTAATGCTTTGGGAGAAAGTTTTCAGAAGCAATGGATGGGACCAAAGATTTCTTATCCCTTGATTGCCCAATCCTTACAAAAACTAGAAGGGATTTTTTCCATTTTTGCTGGAGAAGAGTTTGTAGGCATCATCCAGAAAATCAAATTAGAAGATAAAAATCTTCATATCGGAAGATTTCTCATAGCTCCACAGAAGCAGGGAAAAGGAATAGGTAGGAAAACTTTCCAAGGTTTCGTTCAAGAAATGTTTGAAAATGAAGAAATTGAGAGTATTTCCCTAACGGTTTTTGAGTCAAATCAAATAGCTAGAGACCTCTACCAAAAAGAGGGATTTGAAATTGTTCAAACCATTGAAGTTCCAGAACGTAAATACATAATGAGAAAATCTAGGTAAGAACTAAATTACACTAGAAATTGTCCCCTTACAATTTTTAATTCTCAAACTTGTTGCAGAGAAATTTTCTTGATAAAATAGATACATGACGAGATATAAAGCTATAATTTCTTATGACGGCTACGCTTTTGCGGGTTTCCAGCGGCAACCTCACGCGCGTAGTGTCCAAGAGGAAATTGAAAAAACTTTAACAAAATTAAATAAGGGACAAGCCATTACCATTCATGGCGCTGGGCGAACGGACAGTGGCGTTCATGCTTTAGGTCAGGTCATCCATTTTGACCTTCCCTATCAGATGGATGAGGAAAAACTTCGTTTTGCTCTCGATACCCAAAGTCCTGAAGATATCGATGTGATTTCGATTGAGATAGTGGCTGACGATTTTCATTGCCGTTATGCTAAGCATAGCAAGACCTACGAGTTTATCGTGGATAGAGGACGTCCTAAAAATCCTATGCGTCGCCATTATGCAACTCATTATCCCTATCCACTTGATGTGGAGCGGATGCAGCTTGCTGTAAAAAAACTAGAGGGAACACATGACTTTACTGGTTTTACAGCCTCAGGAACTAGTGTGGAAGACAAGGTAAGAACGATCACGGAAGCTAGTCTTAGGGTTGATGAAACAGGGCAGTTCTTGACCTTTACCTTCTCAGGCAATGGTTTCCTCTATAAGCAGATTCGAAATATGGTTGGAACCCTGCTGAAAATTGGCAACAACCGTATGCCGATTGAACAGATTGACCTCATCTTAGAGAAAAAAGACAGACAGTTGGCAGGTCCAACTGCAGCGTCTAATGGTTTGTATTTGAAGGAGATTCGTTATGAAGAATAATCGTATTTTAGCACTTTCAGGAAATGATATTTTTAGTGGTGGTGGATTAGCTGCTGACCTTGCCACCTATACTTTGAATGGTTTGCATGGATTTGTAGCCATGACCTGCTTGACTGCTTTGACAGAAAATGGTTTTGAAGTCTTTCCGACGGATGAGACTATTTTCCAACAACAGTTGGATAGCCTGAAAAGTGTAGACTTTGGAGGGATTAAGATTGGTCTCTTGCCGACAGTCGGTGTTGCTGAGAGAGCTTTGAATTTCATCAAGGAAAGATCAGGAGTTCCTGTCGTCTTGGACCCTGTATTGGTTTGTAAGGAAACGCACGACGTTGCAGTCAGCGAGCTCTGTCAAGAGTTGATTCGCTTTTTCCCTTATGTATCAGTGATTACTCCGAATCTTCCTGAGGCAGAGTTACTTGCAGACCAAAAGATTGAAAGTCTGGAAGATATGAAGGCTGTAGCGCAGAAATTACATGACTTGGGTGCACCAGCAGTGATTATCAAGGGTGGAAATCGCCTCAGTCAGGATAAGGCTGTGGATGTCTTTTATGATGGGGAGAATTTCACAATCCTTGAAAATCCAGTCATCCAAGGACAAAATGCTGGTGCAGGATGTACCTTTGCATCTAGTATTGCCAGTCAGTTAGTCAAGGGAGAGGAACTATTACCAGCAATTGAAACTTCCAAAGCCTTTGTTTACCGTGCCATTGCACAAGCAGATCAATATGGAGTGAGACAATATGAAGCAAACCAAAACAACTAAAATTGCCCTAGTATCCATCTTGGCAGCTAGTTCTGTCGTATTGGGGTATTTTATAAAAATCCCGACACCAACTGGGTTTCTAACACTTTTGGACGTTGGAGTCTTCTTCACAGCCTTTTACTTTGGCAGTCGTGAAGGGGCCGTTGTTGGAGGTGTAGCAGGATTTCTTATTGATCTCATTTCAGGCTACCCTCAGTGGATGATTTTTAGCTTAATTAACCATGGTTTCCAAGGCTATTTCGCAGGTTTTAAAGGGAAATGGCAATGGCTAGGCTTAGTCTTAGCGACTTTATTCATGGTAGCTGGTTATGCCTTGGCATCAGCTTGGATGAATGGTTGGGGAGCAGCTATTCCAGAAATCATCCCAAATCTCATGCAAAATATCGTTGGAATGACTCTAGGATTTCTTCTTTGTCATAGTGTAAAGAAATTCAGATAATCGTGAAAAAAGGAAACCTACCCCGAACTATTAGGGAACTATTGAAAAAACTCTGATTATTTGCTAAAATGAAAGCTATGAAAACACTCTACGATGTGCAACAATTTCTCAAACAGTTTGGTATCATTGTCTATATGGGAAAACGTCTCTATGACATTGAACTGATGAAGATCGAGCTATCTCGAATCTATGATGCAGGCTTGATGGACAAGCTGGATTATCTTGAAGCGGAGGCTGTTCTTCGCAGAGAGCACAAACTAGAATTAGACTATTTAGAAAAAAATGGAGATTAAGTAATATGGTAACTTGGGTATTATGGGGACTTATTATAGCGATGTTGGCTTGGATGGGATATAACTATCTTCGCATTCGTCGTGCAGCGAAAATTGTAGACAATGCAGAGTTTGAGTCTTTAATTCGTACAGGTCAGTTGATTGATTTGCGTGATCCAGCTGATTTTCATAGAAAACATATCCTCGGAGCTCGTAATATCCCTTCAAATCAATTGAAGACAAGTCTTGCAGCTCTTCGCAAGGATAAACCTGTCCTTCTCTATGAAAACCAACGTGCGCAACGTGTCACAAACGCAGCACTTTTCTTGAAAAAACAAGGTTTCTCAGAAATCTATATCCTCTCTTACGGATTGGATTCTTGGACAGGGAAGGTGAAATCGAATTAACAATGTGAAAAATCTTGTCACATATGTTTAATATAAAGTCTTGGCTTTTTATGGTATAATTGTTAGTATAAAATTTAAGGAGTTTTTGAAGATGAAAGAAAAGAAAAAACCATCACTTGTTTTAGGTGTCCTATCTATCGTCCTTGGTTTGCTATCTCCAATCGTAGGTCTCGTTTTGGGGATCATTGGTCTAGTCTTGGCTAATTCACATCAAAAAGAATCTGAGCTTGATTACAAAACAGAACGAATTCTTAATATCGTAGGGATTGTAATTTCTGTAGTTAACTGGGTTGCAGGGCTCATCTTAATGATGCACTAATCAGGATTCTAACAAAAAAAGCTTTATCTTTAAAAGCTTTTTTTGTTTTATCCAATTGATAAAGCTAATTTTTATAGTATTATTCATTTGTATGAGTTTAAGGAGTTTTTAGAATATGCAAGAAAAGAAAAAAGCGTCACTTGTTTTAGGTATTTTGTCTATCATTCTTGGTTTGCTTTCGCCGGTGGTAAGTTTGATTTTGGGGATTATTGGTCTAGTCTTAGCTAACTCACATCAAAAAGAATCTGGCCTAGACTATAAGAGAGAGAAAAATCTGTCCATCCTAGGGATTGTAATTTCTGCACTTCACTTTATTTTAGGTGTCATGGTATTTATACGCTAAAGAAGATTTTAAAAAGCTTTATTTGTTTAAAGCTTTTTTTGTTTTATCCACTGTTTTCTAAGTAAGCTTTAATAACCTGTAATTCTTCTTTGTTTAGAAGTCGGCAATCACCTTCTGCTAGTTCAGGGTCTAATAGGAAATCCCCGAACTGAACTCGTTTGAGAGCAGTGACCTTGACACCAACTGAGAGGAACATTTTCTTGACCTGATGAAATTTCCCTTCAGAGATGGTGATGGTGGCTCGGCTGAGATCAGGGCTTGAAGATAGAATCTCAAGCTGAGCAGGTTTACAAACAGTTCCATCAAGAAAAACAATCCCATCTTTAAATTCTTGAATATGGTCGGAAGTTAGTGGCCCATTGACCTCTACTTGGTAAGTTTTATTGACATGATATTGAGGATGGAGGAGTTGAAAACCTAGAGGTCCATTATCCGTTAAGAGAAGGAGCCCCGTCGTATCTCGATCCAGACGACCGATGGCGTAGAGTTGCTCTGACTGGAGATGCTGAGGAAGGAGGTCCATGACCGTTGGGAGTTTCTTATCCTTGCTTGCAGTCACGACTCCATTTGGCTTATGGAGCATGAGGTAGGTGTGTTCATATCCTTGGATTTTTCTATCTTTGAAAATCAGCTCTTGCAACCCGGTATCAACATTCTGTGCAAAGGAACTTGCAGGGAGTCCATCTACAAAGATTTCTTTTTTCAGAAGAGCTTGTTTCATGGCTTTTCGACTGATTTTTTCTTGGGCTAATAATTTATCTAAACGCATACCAGCCTATCTTATCACAAGTCGGGATTTTTGAAAAGAAAAGAGAAGGAATGAATTTTCTTTTGAAAACATTTACACTTACTTGAATTAAGTCATTTGCTTAAAATTGTGGTATAATCGTTCAGTTAGAAAATAAATTTTTGAATACAATAGAGGAAATCATGACAAAATTAAGAGAAGATATCCGTAATATCGCGATTATCGCCCACGTCGACCACGGTAAAACGACCCTCGTTGACGAATTGTTGAAACAATCTGAAACTCTTGACGCGCGTACAGAGTTAGCTGAGCGTGCAATGGACTCAAACGATATTGAGAAAGAGCGTGGAATCACTATCCTTGCGAAAAATACAGCAGTTGCCTACAACGGAACTCGTATCAACATCATGGACACACCAGGACACGCGGACTTCGGTGGAGAAGTTGAACGTATCATGAAAATGGTTGACGGTGTTGTTTTGGTCGTAGATGCTTACGAAGGAACTATGCCACAGACTCGTTTCGTATTGAAAAAAGCCTTGGAACAAGACCTTGTGCCTATCGTTGTGGTTAACAAAATTGATAAGCCATCAGCTCGTCCAGCAGAAGTAGTAGATGAAGTCTTGGAACTTTTCATCGAGCTTGGTGCGGATGATGACCAGCTTGACTTCCCAGTCGTTTATGCGTCAGCGATCAACGGAACATCTTCATTGTCAGATGATCCAGCAGATCAAGAAAAGACTATGGCGCCAATATTTGATACGATTATCGATCACATTCCAGCTCCGGTTGATAACTCTGATGAGCCTCTTCAATTCCAAGTGTCACTTCTTGACTACAATGACTTCGTAGGACGTATCGGTATCGGACGTGTCTTCCGTGGTAGTGTAAAGGTTGGGGACCAAGTTACCCTTTCTAAACTTGATGGTACAACTAAGAACTTCCGTGTCACAAAACTCTTTGGTTTCTTTGGTTTGGAACGCCGTGAAATTCAAGAAGCCAAAGCTGGTGACTTGATTGCCGTATCAGGTATGGAAGATATCTTTGTCGGTGAAACCATCACTCCGACAGACGCAGTTGAAGCTCTTCCAGTTCTTCACATCGATGAACCAACTCTTCAAATGACCTTCTTGGTCAACAACTCACCATTTGCTGGTAAGGAAGGTAAATGGGTCACTTCTCGTAAGGTAGAAGAGCGCCTTCAAGCAGAATTGCAAACAGACGTTTCTCTTCGTGTTGAGCCAACTGATTCACCAGATAAATGGACTGTATCAGGACGTGGGGAATTGCACTTGTCAATCCTTATCGAAACAATGCGTCGTGAGGGTTATGAGCTTCAAGTATCTCGTCCAGAAGTTATCGTAAAAGAAATCGATGGTGTTAAATGTGAGCCGTTTGAACGCGTGCAAATTGACACACCAGAAGAATACCAAGGATCTGTTATCCAAAGTCTTTCTGAACGTAAAGGTGAAATGTTGGATATGATTTCAACTGGTAATGGTCAAACTCGTTTGGTCTTCCTAGTTCCTGCGCGTGGTTTGATTGGATACTCAACTGAGTTCTTGTCAATGACTCGTGGTTACGGTATCATGAACCATACCTTCGACCAATACTTGCCATTGATTCCAGGTGAAATCGGTGGACGTCACCGTGGTGCCCTTGTTTCTATCGATACTGGTAAGGCAACAACATACTCTATCATGTCTATCGAAGAACGTGGAACAATCTTTGTTAACCCAGGTACTGAGGTTTACGAAGGCATGATTATCGGTGAAAACTCTCGTGAAAATGACTTGACTGTTAATATTACGAAAGCGAAACAAATGACCAACGTTCGTTCAGCAACTAAGGACCAAACAGCGGTTATCAAGACTCCTCGTATCTTGACTCTTGAAGAATCACTTGAGTTCTTGAACGACGATGAATACATGGAAGTAACGCCTGAATCTATTCGTTTGCGTAAACAAATCCTTAACAAGGCAGAGCGTGAGAAAGCAAACAAAAAGAAAAAATCAGCTGAATAAGAGCTAGAAAGAGCAGAAAATGGTCTATTTAATCATAGGGATTTTATTACTCTTACTCTATATATTTGCGACACCTCAAAGTATCAAGGGAACGGTTAATATTGTAATTCTTGTTTTTGGTCTCGTTTCCCTCGTGATTTTGCTTATGTTGTCCATCCTGCAAATCTTTCAGCTACCAACAGAATTCTTTATCACAGTAGCCATGCTGGTCCTCACGTACTTTAGTTTACGAGATATCAGTCTCATGTCGATTCGAAAAAAACACTAATTATCAATTCGAATCCTAAAATAACAAAAACTTCTATTAGCAACTATTTGGCTAATAGAAGTTTTTTGATTATGATAGATTGCTTTTCTCTTCAGAATAGCGTTGATAGAAGTCAACTTTCAGTTGAATAAAGTTTTCCAATTCGCGCAGGAGTTGAAGTAAGGTTGCGCGTGTTTCAAATTCTTCCCTTGTTTTAGGGAGGTTACGATTGCGAAATACCTGCAGGTAGCTTTCAATATCATTTAATAAATCGTTGGCAGGATTGGTCTGACTGAGTTGATCCGCAATTTTAGCGAATAGCTGGGCAAGGATTAGGCTTTCGCTTGCGGCTAGATTACAGGTATTGATTTGTTGAGCCATATTACGAAGAATGCGACTCTGTCTCTGTCTCATTTCGAAATAGTGGATATGATAGTCGGTCTGATGAAAGAGGTGGTCAGAGTGATCAAGATAGACCAGTTTGAGAGCTTCTTCAAGAAGCTGATCCAGTTCTTCAACGAGTTGGGCACGGTTACGACCATCGCCCTTTCCAAGATAATATTCAAAACGTTGTAGGATGTGTTTGAGTTTTTCTTCTACCTTGAGATGATAGAGATGGATTTCTTCTTGCCGAGAAGGCATGTAAAGATTGACAGTCAAGGCGAATCCTGTACCGATCAGAAATAGGAGGAGTTCATTCACTAGCAGATCAGGTGATGTAGACTTCTGAACCAAGAGATGACTGACCAGGACACTACTCGGGGTAATGCCAATCTCCCAGCCAAGTTTATAGGCCAGAGGGACATAGAGAGCCAAATAGAGACCAAAACTCCAGATGTGATAGCCAGTCAGGTGAAAGGAAAGGACGCCAATGAAAAGAGCAAGAAGGGTTGAAAATAAACGATTGCGAGCCAGCTTAATGGTGCTTCGACGGGTATCCGATAAGCTCAAAAGGGCGATGATCCCAGCAGAAACAGCTGAAGATAAATCCAGAAAGTAGGCTAGAACACAGGCTAAACAGGTTGCCAGAACGAGTTTAAAAGTACGTTGGGTGATAGACATGAGACATTTCCTAAAGTAATTGATAGAAACCAGACAAAACAAGCCCTAAATAGGCTTGCCTTGATTATTTATTGCGAGCAGAGGAAAATTCGGCTACTGCTGTAAAGAGGACATCTGTTGAAGAGTTGAGGGCTGTTTCGCAAGAGTCTTGGATAACACCGATGACGAAACCTACACCTACAACCTGCATAGCAATATCATTGGTAATCCCAAAGAGGCTGCAGGCAACCGGGATCAGTAGGAGTGAACCTCCAGCGATCCCTGAAGCACCGCAGGCAGAGATGGCTGCAACGATACTGAGTACAAAGGCTGTTGCAAAATCAACTGAGATTCCAAGGGTATTGACAGCAGCTAGGGTTAAGATGTTGATGGTAACAGCAGCTCCAGCCATATTGATAGTTGATCCAAGTGGGATAGAGACAGAATAGGTATCTGGATTAAGACCTAGATCCTCACAGAGTTTCATATTAACAGGGATATTAGCAGCGGAACTTCGGGTGAAAAAGGCTGTAACGCCACTGATACGCAAGCATTTCCACACCAAGGGATATGGATTTTTCTTGATAAAGAGAAAAGCAATCAGAGGATTGATCACTAGGGCAACGAAAACCATAGTGGCAATCAAAAGTCCGAGTAGGATTCCGTAATTTGCTAAACTAGCGATACCTTGGCCAGAGATGGTTTCGAAGACTAACCCGAGGATACCAAATGGCGCAAGGTTGATGATCCATTCGACGATTTTTGAAGTCACACTGGCCATTGTTTTGAGTAGTTCCTTGCTATTTTTGCTAGCTTCTCGCATGGCAACTCCAAAGACGATAGCCCAAGATAAAATTCCGATATAGTTAGCTTCGATGATGGCGTGGACAGGATTATCTACTATTTTTAGCAGAAGATTGCTGAGCACTTGTCCGATACCGTCTGGAGGAGTAACTTCTGTGCTAGCGCTACTCAAGACCATCTGAACAGGGAAGAGAAAACTAGCCAAAACTGCTACAAGAGCCGCAGCAAAAGTCCCCAGCAAATAGAGGAAAATGACTCTTTTCATATTGCTATCTTGGCCTTTTTGGTGTTGGGAAAGGGCGTTAGCGACTAAAGCAAAAACCAGGATAGGAGCGATAGCTTTTAGTCCTCCTACAAATAAATCTCCCAATAAACCAATGCCAGTTAGATTAGGAACGAGTAGACCTAGAATTGCTCCCAAGGCCATTCCGATTCCGATACGTTTGATCAAATTTGTTTTGTTCCAAGCACGAATGATTCTTTTCATAGAGGTCTCCTTTTTTGTGTATTGTTTATGATTATAGTATAAATATGCTTGAAAAGCAAGTGAGTTATAAGTTTCATTGGAATTAATGAATATTTATGAAAAGGATGGCTGGGAAGGATTTATGGTATAATGGATAGAAAAGGAGTTTTATATGCAAGAATTTTTTCAACGTTATTTGGATAAATTAGATCTAACAACTGTTTTAGAGAATCTCTTGACCAAGGTGATTTCTCTTTTACTTCTCATTCTTCTATTTTACATAGCTAAAAAGTTCCTCCATGTTGCTGTAGGAAAGATTGTTAAACCTTCACTTAAGTTTTCAAATCGTGATGCAGGTAGACAAAAGACCATTTCTCGTTTGCTTGAAAACATTTTTAACTACACACTTTATTTCTTTTTGATTTATTGTATTTTATCCATTCTAGGTTTACCTGTCTCTAGCTTGCTTGCAGGTGCAGGGATTGCTGGGGTAGCTATCGGTATGGGAGCACAAGGCTTTCTATCAGACGTCATCAACGGCTTCTTTATTCTCTTTGAACGTCAGTTGGATGTGGGAGATGAGGTTGTTTTGACCAATGGTCCTATTACTGTATCAGGTAAAGTTGTCAGTGTTGGAATTCGGACGACTCAACTGAGAAGTGACGACCAAGCCCTTCACTTTGTTCCTAACCGCAATATTACTGTGGTTAGCAATTTTTCAAGAAAAGAAGAGAACTGAAATTTTACTTGATTTATGGTACAATAGAAAGAGTTTGGTAAAGGAGAAACGATGTTTTTAGATAAGCAATTAGGAAATGGTTGTGTTTGGATCAACCTAGATGTAGAAAAAATTAAAAATCTTGAAGATTTATCTGAAATCTACGGATTAGATAAGGAAACCATCGAATATGCGCTGGATAAAAATGAACGTGCCCATATGGATTATAACCGTGAGAATGGGACTGTGACCTTTATCTACAATGTTCTGGATTTAGAAAAGGACAAGGATTACTATGAAGCGATTCCCATGACCTTTATCGTTGAAAACAAACGAATGATTACCATCAGCAACCATAAGAATGCTTATGTCATTGATCAGATGTTAGCTTATCTGGATAGCCATGAGTCGCTTTCTATTTACAAGTTTCTCTTTGCTGGTTTAGAGATTATCAGTAACGCTTATTATCCTGTCATTGAAGAGATGGATAAAAGTAAGGACGAAATTAGTGCCTTGCTACGTCAAACTACAACAAAGAAAAATCTCTTCGCCCTCTCTGACTTGGAGACAGGTATGGTTTACTTGACAGCAGCGGCAAAACAAAATCGACTCCTCTTGGAACATATCCAGGGCCATGCTCTTTATCGGAGATTTAATGATGTCGAACGAGAGCAGTTTGATGATGCCATGATTGAAGCCCATCAGTTGGTGTCTATGACAGACTTGATTTCTCAAGTCTTGCAACAACTCTCAGCTTCTTACAACAACATCCTAAACAATAACTTGAATGATAGTTTGTCAATTTTGACTATTATCTCCGTCTTACTAGCAGTACTTGCGGTTATTACAGGTTTCTTCGGAATGAATGTTCCTCTACCATTTACAGAAGAGCCTAATGCTTGGATTTATATCTTAATGGCTAGCTTGATTTTATGGGCAGCCTTATCTCAATGGCTGAAGAAAATTACTAGAAAATAAAAGAAAAGGAGCCAAAATGGTGATTGAAAACTACATGCCAGACTTTGCTGTAGAAGCAGTTTATGATCTGACAGTCCAAAGCCTGCAGGAGCAGGGGATCAAGGCTGTTTTGGTTGATTTGGATAATACCCTGATTGCTTGGAATAATCCAGATGGAACAGTAGAGATGAAGCAATGGTTGCATGACCTCCGAGATGCTGGGATTCGTATCATTGTGGTATCTAACAATACTCCCAAACGTGTCAAACGAGCAGTTGAAAAATTTGATATTGACTATGTTTACTGGGCACTGAAGCCCTTTACTTTAGGAATTAACCGTGCCATGAAACATTTCCACTATGAAAAAGACCAAGTGGTCATGGTAGGCGACCAGCTGATGACGGATATTCGAGCAGCCCACCGAGCAGGTATTCGTTCGATTTTGGTTAAACCCTTGGTCCAGCACGACTCTATTAAGACTCAGATTAACCGAGCGCGTGAGCGTCGTGTGATGAGAAAAATCGCTGAAAAGTACGGACCGATTACATATAAAAAAGGAATCTAATTATGGAAGAAATTCTCTGTATTGGTTGTGGAGCAATCATTCAGACGGAAGATAAGACTGGTTTAGGTTTTACACCTCAGTCAGCACTTGAAAAAGGTTTGGAAACTGGAGAAGTTTATTGCCAGCGTTGTTTCCGTCTTCGTCACTACAATGAAATCACTGATGTTCAGTTGACAGATGATGATTTCCTCAAACTCTTGCACGAGGTTGGAGATAGCGATGCCTTGGTGGTCAATGTGATTGATATCTTTGATTTCAATGGCTCTGTTATCCCAGGATTGCCACGCTTTGTGTCAGGTAATGATGTGCTCTTGGTTGGAAATAAAAAAGACATCCTTCCTAAGTCTGTTAAGCCTGGTAAAATTAGCCAATGGCTCATGGAACGTGCCCATGAGGAGGGTCTTCGTCCAGTCGATGTCGTCCTAACTTCTGCACAAAATAAGCATGCCATTAAGGAAGTCATTGACAAGATCGAGCACTACCGTAAGGGACGTGATGTTTACGTAGTTGGTGTGACCAACGTTGGGAAATCAACTCTTATCAATGCTATTATCCAGGAAATTACGGGTGACCAGAACGTCATCACAACTTCACGCTTCCCAGGGACAACTCTAGATAAGATTGAAATTCCGCTCGATGATGGTTCTTATATCTACGATACGCCTGGAATTATCCATCGTCACCAGATGGCTCACTACTTGACGGCCAAAAATCTCAAGTATATCAGCCCTAAAAAGGAAATCAAGCCAAAAACCTATCAGCTAAACCCTGAACAAACCCTATTTTTAGGTGGCTTGGGACGCTTTGATTTCATTGCAGGAGAAAAGCAAGGATTTACAGCTTTCTTTGACAATGAACTCAAACTTCACCGTACCAAGCTTGAAGGAGCGAGTGACTTTTACGATAAGCACCTTGGAACTCTCCTCACGCCACCAAATACCAAGGAAAAAGAAGACTTTCCAAAACTAGTCCAACATGTATTTACCATCAAGGATAAGACAGACCTAGTCATCTCAGGACTCGGCTGGATTCGCGTAACAGGCACCGCCAAAGTCGCTGTCTGGGCCCCAGAAGGCGTCGCAGTCGTCACACGAAAAGCAATTATTTAAAATAAAATCACTGAGCGAACAAAGTGAGCTCATAAAAAGATAGTTATTGCCGTGGTGTGATTGCCAATCCATAGATTGGCAAGGGGCACAATTGAGACCTAGGCTCAATTGTGAGGTCCGGAAATCCATTTTTCAAAGGTGAAATCATTGAAAAATTAGTTCCGACCGTCCCCCCCCACCTAAAATAACTATCAAAAAAGGAAGAAAGAATATGTCATTAACATCGAAACAACGTGCCTTCCTCAACAGCCAGGCACACACCCTCAAGCCCATCATTCAAATCGGGAAAAATGGACTCAACGACCAAATCAAAACCAGCGTTCGTCAGGCTCTTGACGCTCGTGAATTGATCAAGGTTACTCTCTTGCAAAACACAGATGAAAATATCCACGAAGTAGCTGAAATCTTGGAAGAAGAAATCGGTGTGGATACAGTCCAAAAAATCGGACGCATCTTGATTTTGTATAAACAATCAAGCAAGAAAGAAAATCGCAAGATTTCTAAAAAAGTTAAAGAAATCTAAGAACGATACTCCCAAAAGCTGTTTTTACAGAAGACTAAAGGAGATTAACCTATGGCAATTGAATTATTAACTCCCTTTATCAAAGTGGAGTTAGAGCCAGAAATCAAGGATAAAAAACGCAAACAAGTCGGTATCTTGGGTGGAAATTTTAATCCCGTTCATAATGCCCATCTGATTGTTGCAGATCAAGTGCGCCAACAGTTGGGATTGGACCAGGTTCTGCTCATGCCTGAATACCAACCACCTCACGTAGATAAAAAGGAAACCATTCCTGAACCCCACCGTCTCAAAATGCTTGAATTGGCTATCGAAGGAATCGAAGGTTTAGCTATTGAGACAATCGAGCTAGAACGCAAGGGAGTTTCCTACACCTACGACACCATGAAGCTTTTAACAGAGAAGAATCCAGATACAGATTATTATTTCATTATCGGTGCCGATATGGTAGACTATCTGCCTAAGTGGTATCGAATTGACGAATTGGTCGATTTGGTTCAGTTTGTGGGGGTTCAGCGTCCACGTTACAAGGCAGGGACTTCTTATCCAGTTATCTGGGTGGATGTGCCTCTCATGGATATTTCATCCAGCATGGTGCGTGATTTCATCGCCCAAGGACGCACACCTAACTTTCTCCTACCTAAGCCTGTACTAGACTATATTGATAAAGAAGGGCTTTACTGATGGCATACCAAGACTATATCAACTGTTCGCGTGAAGAATTGTTGGAAAAAATGGCAGAGATTCTACCCGAGAAACGCCTAACCCATTGTCTGGGTGTGGAGCGTGCAGCTATTGAATTAGCTCAACGTTTCGGTATAGATGTTGAGAAGGCTGGTTTAGCTGGTCTCCTTCATGACTATGCTAAAAAACTGTCAGATCAGAAATTTATAGACTTGATTAACCGTTATCAGCTAGACCCTGACCTTAAAAACTGGGGCAATAATGTCTGGCATGGGATGGTAGGAATTTACAAGATTCAGGAAGATTTAGATTTGAAAGATCCTGAAATTTTTCGTGCAATAGAAATTCATACAGTTGGAGCTGGTCAGATGACGGACCTTGATAAGGTTATCTACGTCGCAGACTACATCGAGCACAATCGTGCCTTTCCAGGAGTAGATGAGGCGCGTGAAATTGCTGAACTATCGCTCAATAAGGCGGTGGCCTACGAAACAGCTCGTACTGTGGAGCATTTAGCTCACCTGGGATTTCCCATCTATCCCCAAACCCTTGAAACCTATAACGCCTATGTGCACTATTTGAAAGAGGACTAAATGAAGACGGCTTTTATAATCATTGATGTTCAGAATATTTTAGTGGAAACTGGGTTTCAGACAAAAAGTCTATTGGAAAAAATTTCTTATTTACAAAACCAGGCTAGAAGCAAGAATATCGAAATTATCTATGTTCAACATATTGAGAACTCTGCAGCTCAAACATCAGAAGATTGGCAGTTATCTGAGCTTTTAAGTCGAAAACCTAATGAAAAGGTCTTTCAGAAGAAGTATAACAGCATTTTCAAAGAAACTGGTTTAAAAGAATACTTGGATAAACAGGGAATTGAAAAATTAGTTTTATGTGGTATGCAGACAGAATATTGTGTGGATACCTCTGTCAAGGTTGCCTTTGAATATGGCTATCAGCTTATTATTCCAGAAGGAACTTGTACAACGTTTGATGGCGATGACATTCCAGCAGAAACGATAAATGAATTTTATGAGGGCATTTGGGAGGAGCGCTTTGCAGATGTCCTAGATTACAAACATATTTTCTAGAAAGAGGACTAAATGAACGAAAAAGAATTACTAGAACTAGTCGTGAAAGCGGCTGATGAGAAACGTGCCGAGGATATCCTCGCACTTGACGTACAAGAATTGACCAGTGTGACAGACTACTTTGTTATCACTAGCTCAATGAATAGCCGTCAGTTGGATGCTATCGCTGACAATATTCGTGAAAAAGTAGCGGAAGCAGGCTTTAAAGGCAGCCATGTCGAAGGTGATGCAGCTGGAGGTTGGGTCTTGCTAGACCTCGGCAGTGTCGTTGTGCATATCTTTTCAGAAGAAATGCGTGTCCACTATAATCTAGAAAAACTTTGGCATGAGGCTAATTCTGTAGATCTCTCAGAAACTTTATAGTCTTTTCCTTTATCTTTTATTACGGCGTTAACTCATTTTGCCTAACTCTAGTTATGCCTGCAATTCGTTGCCTAGTACTAAAAGCAAACGAAAAGACTATAGCGTTACAATTGAACTCAGTTGCAGTCAACTGGGTTTTATTTGCTTATTTTAGAAAAATTGATTGAAAGGTAAAGGGCGAGTGGTGTTTGCCATGGACGCTCTTGGTATCATGATTATGGCGACTTATGAAATTTTTGCGGCTGTTTACGATGCAGTTATGGATGATAGTTTATACGACAAATGGACGGACTTTTCGCTACGCCATTTGCCTAAAACCAAGGACAGAAAGAAACTCTTGGAATTGGCTTGTGGGACAGGCATCCAGTCCGTTCGCTTTTCGCAAGCTGGTTTTGATGTGACTGGACTTGATTTGAGTGCGGATATGTTGAAGATTGCTGAAAAGAGAGCGGCTTCAGCCAAGCAAAAGATTGATTTTATTGAAGGCAATATGCTGGATTTATCTAAGGCTGGTAAATACGATTTTGTCACTTGTTATTCGGACTCTATCTGCTACATGCAAGATGAAGTGGAGGTTGGAGACGTCTTTAAGGAAGTGTACAATGCCCTCAATGAAGATGGCGTCTTTATCTTTGATGTGCATTCGACTTACCAGACAGATGAGGTCTTCCCAGGTTATTCTTATCATGAAAATGCGGAAGACTTCGCTATGCTTTGGGATACCTATGAGGACGAAGCTCCTCACTCAATCGTGCATGAACTGACCTTCTTTGTCAAGGAAGCAGACGGTTCCTTTAGTCGTCATGATGAAGTCCATGAAGAGCGTACTTATGAAGTCTTAACCTATGATATTCTGCTGGAGCAGGCTGGCTTTAAATCCTTTAAACTCTTTGCGGACTTTGAGGATAAGGATCCAACAGAAACCAGTACCCGTTGGTTTTTTGTGGCGCAGAAGTAGGAGATTACCATGACTATCACAGGTATTATCGCGGAGTTCAATCCCTTTCATAATGGACACAAATACCTGCTGGAACAGGCGGAGGGATTGAAAATTGTGGCCATGTCTGGGAATTTCATGCAGCGGGGCGAGCCGGCTATTGTTGATAAGTGGACACGGGCTCAGATGGCGCTGGAACATGGCGCGGATTTGGTAGTGGAATTGCCCTTTTTAGTCAGTGTCCAAGCGGCGGATTTTTTTGGCCAAGGTGCAGTGGCTATCTTGGCTCGTTTGGGAATTGATACCTTAGCCTTTGGGACAGAGGAAGTTCTGGATTATCAGAAAATTGCTGACCTATACTCAGAACGTGGTCAAGAGATGGAGAAATTTGTGGATAATTTACCTGATTCTCTTTCTTATCCCCAGAAAACCCAAGCTATGTGGAAGGAATTTGCAGGTCTTAATTTTTCTGGTGATACGCCCAATCATGTCCTTGCTCTAGCATATGCTAAGGCGGTAGTGGGGCGAAAGATCAAGCTTCATCCAATTCAACGTCAGGGAGCGGGTTACCATTCTGTGGACAAGGATGTGGACTTTGCCTCGGCGACAGCTCTTCGTCAGCACCAAAATGACCAAGATTTCATAGAACGCTTTATGCCTTCTGTTGCCCTTTTTGAAAATGCTAGCAAGGTAAACTGGGAAGATTATTATCCTTTGCTTCGCTATCAAATCTTGTCAAATCCTGACCTAACTAGCATTTATCAGGTCAATCAAGAAATGGCGGTGCGCATCAAGGATGCTATAAAGACAGTTCAGTCTATTGAAGAATTAGTCGACGCAGTTGCTACCAAACGCTACACCAAGGCGCGTGTGCGACGCCTCTTGACCTATATCTTGGTACAAGCCAGAGAAAGTGACCTTCCAGAAGGTATTCATGTCCTTGGTTTTACCGAAAAAGGCAGACAACACCTCAAGTCTCTGAAAGACCAGGTCCATCTAGTTAGTCGAATCGGCAAAGAGCCCTGGGATGCTATGACTCAAAAGGCAGACCAAATTTATCAACTGGGACACCCAAGTATCGCAGAACAAAATTTTGGTCGAGTGCCAATTAAAATCGAATCAAACTGAGTCTACTGAAAGGTAGGCTTTTTAACTTATTTTTTTCTAAAAAAATCTTTAAAAATTTACTTAGGGAGAATAGCCTATTTTATTAGGGAAAATAAGGATTTTTAGACTTGAAATGTCCAAAACAACCTCAATTTAAGGTTTGTTAAAAATGATTTTTTATGGTAGAATGTATAAGAATGCATATCATTCGGATAAACAAATAAATTGAGGTAAAAACATGGAAATTATGGCGATTGTTATAGTTGTTTTTGCCGTCATCATTGGTTTAGTCATTGGATATGTCAGCATCTCAGTCAAGATGAAATCATCACAAGAGGCTGCAGAGCTGATGCTTTTAAATGCTGAACAAGAAGCAACTAATTTACGAGGACAAGCTGAGCGCGAAGCGGATTTATTACTCAATGAAGCTAAGAGCGAAAGCAAGTCTCTTAAAAAAGAAGCACTATTGGAGGCCAAAGAAGAAGCCAGAAAATACCGTGAAGAAGTGGACGCTGAATTTAAATCAGAACGTCAAGAACTCAAGCAAATCGAAAGTCGTTTGACCGAACGTGCTAGCAGTCTTGATCGTAAAGATGACAATTTGACGAACAAAGAAAAAACACTTGAACAAAAAGAACAAAGTATTTCTGATAGAGCAAAAAACCTTGATGTACGTGAAGAGCAACTAGAAGAAATTGAGAAACAAAAGCAAGCTGAACTAGAGCGTATTGGAACTCTGACTCAGTCGGAAGCAAAAGACATTATCTTGGCCCAGACAGAGGAAAACTTGACTAAGGAAATTGCTAGTCGCATTCGTGAGGCTGAGCAAGAAGTTAAGGAACGTTCCGACAAATTGGCTAAGGACATCTTGTCTCAAGCCATGCAGAGAATTGCTGGTGAGTATGTGGCTGAGTCTACCAACTCTACGGTTCATCTGCCTGATGATACTATGAAAGGTCGTATCATTGGTCGTGAAGGACGTAATATTCGTACCTTTGAAAGTTTGACAGGGGTTGATGTTATCATTGACGACACTCCAGAAGTGGTAACCTTGTCAGGTTTTGACCCTATCCGTCGCGAGATTGCCCGTATGACGATGGAAACCTTGCTTAAGGATGGACGTATCCACCCAGCTCGTATCGAAGAGTTGGTTGAGAAAAATCGTCAAGAGATTGATAACAAGATTCGTGAATATGGTGAAGCCGCAGCCTATGAAATTGGTGCACCGAACCTTCACCCAGACTTGATGAAGATCATGGGTCGCTTGCAGTTCCGTACTTCATACGGACAAAATGTCTTGCGTCATTCGATTGAAGTTGCTAAGTTGGCTGGTATTATGGCCAGCGAACTTGGTGAAAATGCTACCCTTGCTCGTCGTGCGGGATTCCTTCACGATATTGGTAAAGCCATTGACCGTGAAGTAGAAGGTAGCCACGTTGAGATTGGTACCGAGTTAGCTCGCAAGTACAAAGAGCATCCAGTTGTAATCAACACCATTGCAAGTCACCACGGAGATGTAGAACCTGAAAGTGTGATCGCAGTTATCGTTGCTGCAGCGGATGCCTTAAGCGCAGCCCGTCCAGGAGCTCGTAGTGAGTCACTCGAAAGCTACATTAAACGTCTCCATGACCTTGAAGAAATTGCGAATAGCTTTGAAGGAGTTCAAAATAGCTTTGCCCTTCAAGCTGGTCGCGAAATCCGCATTATGGTAAATCCAGGTCAAATCAAGGATGACAAGGTCACAATCTTATCTCATAAAGTTCGTGAGAAAATCGAAAACAATCTCGATTACCCAGGAAATATCAAGGTAACCGTGATTCGTGAACTTCGTGCAGTTGATTATGCAAAATAAATAAGAAAGAGCAGTTGAAAAATTACTGCTTTTTTGTTACACTAGATAGAAAGATTGTAGCGAGCAGAAATGGCTTTAGATATATAATCTTACAGAAATTTTCAAGTCATTTCACAAACTATCCAAAGGAGATATAATGGCAGACCGAGGCTTACTAATCGTTTTTTCAGGTCCTTCAGGAGTTGGAAAAGGAACGGTTAGACGAGAAATTTTTGAGAGTTCTGAAAATCAATTTCAATATTCTGTATCTATGACAACGCGGGCACAACGTCCAGGTGAAGTAGATGGTGTTGATTATTTCTTCCGTACACGGGAAGAATTTGAAGAATTGATCCGTCAAGGGCAAATGTTAGAGTATGCAGAGTATGTGGGTAACTACTATGGAACTCCTCTGACTTATGTAAATGAAACGCTTGATAAGGGAATCGATGTCTTTCTTGAAATTGAAGTGCAGGGAGCTCTTCAGGTCAAGAAAAAAGTTCCAGATGCTGTCTTTATCTTTTTGACACCACCAGATTTGGAAGAATTGCAAGACCGTCTCGTAGGCCGTGGTACAGATAGTGCAGAAGTGATTGCTCAGCGTATCGAAAAAGCCAAGGAAGAAATTGCTTTGATGCGTGAGTATGACTATGCCATTGTCAATGACCATGTTCCTCTTGCCGCAGAACGTGTAAAACGTGTGATTGAAGCAGAACATTTCCGTGTGGACCGTGTGATTGGTCACTATCAGGATATGCTACCAAAGTCTCCGACTATTCGATAAAATTTAGAAAACAGGTACAAACAAATGATGCTTAAACCCTCTATCGATACCTTGCTTGATAAGGTACCATCAAAATATTCACTCGTAATCTTGGAAGCAAAACGTGCTCACGAATTAGAAGCTGGAGCACCTCCAACTCAAGAATTTAAATCTGTAAAATCTACACTTCGTGCCTTGGAAGAGATTGAATCTGGGAATGTAACCATCCACCCAGATCCAGAAGGAAAACGCGAAGCTGTTCGCCGTCGTATCGAAGAAGAAAGACGATTGAAAGAAGAAGAAGAAAAGAAAATCAAAGAGCAAATCGCGAAAGAAAAAGAAGAAGGTGAAAAAATTTAAGGTTGGGGGGACTCAATCTTATTTTTTCTATTGCAAGAATACTCACTCAATTGAAAAGATTTAAGAAGAGAAGGAGGTGAGGATATGGCTATTGCAAAAATCATTGTAGATGTTCCCTTGATGCAGACAGACCAGCCCTATAGCTACAAGATTCCAGAGGAATTTGAGGGGATGCTGGAAGTTGGCATGCGAGTTCATGTACCTTTTGGGAAGGCCAATCGCTTGATTCAGGGTATTGTTCTTGGAATGGAGTCTCAATCTGATGCAGATGTGGCAGACGAAGATTTGAAAGAGATTGCCGAGGTACTTGACTTTTCTCCAGTTTTAACAGAGGAACAACTCTGGCTAGCAGAGGAGTTACGTAAATCAGTCTTCTCCTACAAAATTTCCATTCTAAAAGCTATGCTCCCTGGATTTTTGAACTCTAGCTATGATAAGATCCTCTATCCTCTGGAAGGCTTAAGTCAAGAAGATAGAGAACGCTTATTCGGTTCACAGGAGTCTCTAGCATTTTCATCTCTAGACTTAGAAAAGCAGGCTGAGATGATGCGATTGACTCGAAAAGGGCTTTTAAAACTAGAGTACCAGGCTGTGGATCAGAAGAAGGTTAAGACGCAGTCTTGGGTTGAAGTTCATCTTGAACAGTTAGAAAAGCTAGAAATTTCAAATCGTGCCAAGAAGAAATTGGAACTGCGAGAATATTTATTAGCACATCCTGAAACAGTTCCTTTGGCTGATTTGTTAGAACATTACTCACGCGAACAAGTCAATTTCTTCGTGGATCACGGTGCTATCACCATCGTGCAAAAAGAAGTCCAACGTTCAGCGGCTTATTTTGAAGACATTGAGGCTAGCCAATCCTTAGAGTTAAATCCAGAACAAAAAGAAGCCTGTGAGGCGGTTGTTGGAGCGATTGGGAAGAAACACCCTCCCTTTCTTTTACAAGGAATCACTGGAAGTGGGAAAACGGAGGTTTACTTGCAGATTATCCAAGGGGCTTTGGATTTGGGAAAAACAGCGATTGTTCTAGTCCCGGAAATCTCTCTGACACCTCAAATGACCGAGCGATTTATTGCTCGTTTTGGTGAGAAAGTTGCCATTCTCCACTCTGGCTTGTCCAATGGTGAGAAGTATGATGAATGGCGCAAGGTGGAGCGAGGAGAAGCCCAGGTAGTTGTTGGTGCTAGGTCTGCCATTTTTGCACCTTTGAAAAATCTAGGGGTAATCATTATCGATGAGGAGCACGAGGCCAGCTACAAGCAAGACAGCAATCCACGTTACCATGCTAGAGATGTGGCTCTTTTACGAGCGCAGTACAATCAAGCAGCATTAGTCCTTGGTTCTGCAACACCGAGTCTAGAAAGTCGTGCGCGTGCTGGTAAGGGTGTTTATCAACATCTACGCCTAACTCAACGTGCCAATCCTTTAGCAAGTATCCCTGAAGTTCAACTCATTGACTTTCGTGATTATATCGGGCAAAATGAAACATCAAACTTTACACCACCACTGATTGAGGCCATTCAAGATCGACTGGATAAAAAAGAGCAGGTTGTTCTCATGCTCAATCGCCGTGGCTATTCTAGCTTTGTCATGTGTCGGGAATGTGGGACCGTGGACACCTGTCCAAACTGTGATATTTCTCTGACGCTCCACATGGACACTAAGACTATGAACTGTCATTATTGTGGTTTTTCGAAGGAAATTCCTCATGTCTGCCCAAACTGTCAGAGTCGCAGTATTCGTTACTATGGAACAGGAACTCAAAAGGCCTACGATGAGCTGGTTGAACTCTTTCCAGAGGCTCGCATTCTGCGAATGGATGTAGATACAACTCGTAAAAAAGGCAGTCACCAAGCTCTACTTGAACAATTTGGCAATGGTGAAGCGGACATATTGCTAGGAACCCAGATGATTGCCAAGGGCTTGGATTTTCCAAATGTGACCTTGGTTGGTGTTCTCAATGCGGATACAGCCTTGAATCTGCCTGATTTCCGTTCTTCTGAGAGAACCTTCCAACTCTTGACCCAGGTAGCTGGACGAGCAGGTCGAGCTGAGAAAGCAGGACAGGTCTTGATTCAGTCCTATAATCCTCAGCATTATGCCATTCGTTTTGCCAAGGATCAGGACTACGAAGGTTTCTATGCCTATGAGATGGGTATCAGACGTCAGTTGGGTTACCCGCCTTATTATTTCACTATTGGGATTACCTTGTCTCATAAAAAAGAGGAGGAGGTTCTTAGACGTGCTTATCAAGTCATGGGTATTTTGAGGTCTGGTTTGTCGGATGCTAGTAAAATCCTAGGACCGACCCCTAAACCGATTGCTCGTACGCATAACCTCTATCATTATCAGATTTTAATTAAATACCGTTTAGAAGATGAGCTTGGTCCAACCCTTAACCAGGTCTTGGCCTTGACACAAGAACGGGAAAATAGCGAACTTCGTCTCAGTATTGATCACGAACCGCAACAGTTTTTATAAGAAGGAGAAGATATGACAAAATTAATCTTTATGGGGACTCCCGATTTTTCAGCAACCGTTTTGAAGGGACTTTTGTCAGATGATCGCTATGAGATTCTAGCAGTTGTAACTCAGCCAGACCGTGCTGTCGGACGTAAAAAAGTTATCCAAGAAACCCCAGTTAAACAAGCTGCCAAAGAGGCAGGACTTCCTATTTACCAACCCGAAAAATTATCAGGTAGTCCAGAAATGGAAGCTATCATGAACTTGGGCGCTGATGGGATTGTAACAGCCGCCTTTGGGCAATTTCTCCCAAGTAAACTCCTTGATAGCATGGATTTTGCAGTCAATGTTCATGCTTCGCTCCTTCCTAAACACCGTGGTGGTGCTCCCATTCATTATGCCTTGATTCAGGGTGATGAGGAGGCAGGAGTAACCATTATGGAAATGGTCAAGGAAATGGATGCGGGAGACATGATTTCTCGTCGCAGTATTCCAATTACAGATGAGGACAATGTAGGAACTTTGTTTGAAAAATTGGCAATTGTTGGTCGTGATCTGCTTTTGGATACTTTGCCTGCATACATTGCTGGCGAGATTCAACCAGAACCACAGGACCCAAGTCAGGTTACATTTTCGCCAAATATCAAACCTGAGGAAGAAAAATTGGACTGGAACAAGACCAATCGTCAACTCTTTAACCAAATCCGTGGGATGAATCCATGGCCAGTTGCTCATACCTTCCTCAAGGGCGAACGCTTCAAAATCTATGAAGCTCTACCAGTAGATGGTCAAGGGACTCCAGGTGAGATACTCTCCATCGGCAAGAAAGAATTGATCGTCGCAACAGCAGAAGGAGCTTTATCATTCAAGCAAGTTCAACCAGCAGGAAAACCTAAGATGGACATTGCTTCCTTCCTCAACGGTGTGGGACGAACTTTGGCAGTAGGAGAACGATTTGGTGACTAAAGTAGAAACGGCAAGAAGTTTAGCCTTAGAGGTGCTAGAAGACGTCTTTGTCAATGAAGCATATTCCAATATCGCTCTAAATAAACACCTCAAGGGAAGTCAACTATCAGTTGCAGATAAGGGTTTAGTGACAGAGCTGGTCTATGGAACTGTAGCTCGAAAACTCACACTAGAGTGGTACATTTCTCACTTTATTGAGGATAGAGACAAGCTAGATAGCTGGCTCTATGTTCTGCTTCTCATGAGCGTCTATCAACTCCAATACTTGGATAAGATTCCTGACCATGCAGTGGTCAATGAGGCAGTGGAAATTGCAAAAGCTCGTAAGAAGGGTAGCGAAAAATTGGTCAATGCAGTTTTGCGCCGTATCTTGCGTGAGGGCTTGCCAGAGATTGCCAGTATCAAACGTAAAAATAAGCGCGATTCTATTGCATACTCTTTACCAGTTTGGTTGATTTCTAAGCTAAAGGAAGAGTACGGAGAAGAGCGAGCTCAAGCTATTTTTGAAAGTCTTTTGCAACGGAATAAAGCCAGTATCCGTGTGACCGATTTGAGTCGAAAAGAGCAGATCAAAACTCTGCTTGGTGCAAGTGATTCTCTTTTATCTCCTGCTGGTCTGGTTAAGGAACAGGGGCACTTTGCAGGCCATGATTTGTTTGCTGAAGGGGCTATTACTATCCAGGATGAGTCTAGTCAACTGGTTGCACCGACACTAGAGTTACAAGGCGACGAGCAGGTTTTAGATGCTTGTGCAGCTCCTGGTGGAAAGACCGCCCATATGGCATCCTATTTGACGACAGGTCAGGTAACGGCTCTAGATCTCTACGACCATAAACTCACTTTGATTCAAGAGAATGCAGAGCGACTAGGTGTAGCGAACCGTGTCCAAACGCAAAAACTGGATGCTCGAAAAGTGCATGAATTTTTTGGTAAGGATCAATTTGATAAGATTCTTGTTGATGCCCCTTGTTCAGGGATTGGTCTATTGCGTCGAAAACCAGATATCAAATATAATAAAGAGACAGCAGATTTCGCGTCATTACAGGAAATTCAGTTGGAAATATTAGGTAGTGTTTGTCAAACGCTACGTAAAGGTGGTATAATAACTTATAGTACCTGCACTATTGTCTCTGAAGAGAACTTTCAAGTTGTTCAAGCATTTTTAGAAAGTCATCCAGAGTTCGAGCAGGTTAAACTAGAACACGAATGTAAGGATATCGTGAAAAATGGTTGTATCCTCATTACTCCGGAATTATACGGAAGTGATGGATTCTTCATCAGCCAATTTCGCAAGATATCCAAGTAGGAAGGAACTGACACAATGGAGATTTCATTATTAACAGATGTGGGTCAGAAACGTACAAATAATCAAGACTATGTCAATCTTTTTGTCAACCGTGCCGGTCGTACAATGATCATCTTGGCTGACGGGATGGGAGGACACCGTGCAGGTAATATTGCTAGCGAAATGGCAGTAACTGATTTAGGTGTTGCCTGGGTTGATACGCAGATTGACACCGTTAATGAAGTTCGCGAATGGTTTGCCCACCATCTAGAAGTTGAAAATCAAAAGATTTATCAAATGGGGCGTGATGAAGCTTACAAGGGAATGGGGACAACTCTAGAAGCCCTTGCAATTATTGATCATCAAGCTATTTATGCTCATATTGGAGATTCACGTATCGGTCTGATTCGTGGTGAAGAATACCATCAATTGACCAGTGATCATTCTTTGGTCAATGAATTGCTTAAGGCAGGTCAATTGACACCTGAAGAAGCTGAAGCACATCCACAAAAGAATATCATCACCCAATCTATCGGACAAAAAGACGAAATTCAGCCTGACTTTGGAATTGTCAGCTTGGAAGCAGGTGACTATCTGGTCATGAATAGCGACGGTCTAACCAATATGATTTCAGGTAGTGAGATCTATGATATTGTGACAAGCGATATTTCGCTTGATGATAAGGCGGCCACTTTGGTACGCTTTGCCAACAATGCCGGAGGGCTTGATAATATTACAGTTGCCCTTGTTTCGATTAAGGAGGAGGCGGCAGAATGATCCAAATCGGCAAGATTTTTGCCGGGCGGTATCGGATTATCAAACAAATTGGTCGTGGAGGTATGGCAGATGTCTACCTGGCCAAGGATTTGATTTTAGACGGGGAAGAGGTAGCTGTGAAGGTCTTGAGGACTAACTACCAGACTGACCCGATTGCTGTTGCTCGTTTTCAGCGTGAAGCGCGTGCAATGGCTGACTTAGATCATCCCCATATCGTTCGGATAACGGATATCGGCGAAGAGGACGGTCAACAGTACCTAGCTATGGAATATGTAGCTGGTCTTGATCTTAAGCGCTATATCAAAGAACACTATCCCCTCTCAAATGAAGAAGCTGTCCGTATCATGGGACAGATTCTCTTAGCGATGCGCTTGGCGCACACTAAAGGTATTGTCCATCGTGACTTAAAGCCTCAAAATATTCTTTTAACTCCTGATGGAACGGCTAAGGTGACGGATTTTGGGATTGCCGTAGCCTTTGCAGAGACAAGTCTAACTCAGACCAACTCTATGCTGGGTTCTGTCCACTACTTGTCACCTGAGCAGGCTCGTGGCTCTAAGGCAACTGTGCAGAGTGACATCTATGCCATGGGGATTATTTTCTACGAGATGCTGACAGGGCATATCCCTTATGATGGCGATAGTGCAGTAACTATAGCCCTCCAGCATTTCCAAAAACCTCTCCCTTCGGTCATAGCTGAAAATCCATCTGTTCCCCAAGCTTTGGAGAATGTGGTCATCAAAGCAACTGCTAAAAAGCTTACGGATCGATACCAGTCGGTTTCAGAGATGTATGTTGATTTGTCTAGCAGTCTATCTTATAACCGCAGAAATGAACCGAAACTTGTTTTTGATGATGCTACTAAGGCGGACACAAAGACATTGCCAAAAGTTTCTCAGACAACCTTGACCTCTATTCCTAAGGTTCAACCACAGACAGAAAGCCATCAGGCAACTAAAACTAGCCCAGAAGTAAGTGCTAAAAAATCTGTGGAAAAACCAGTGAAAAAACGTCGTTTTAAAGCACGTTATCTAGTTCTACTAGCAAGTTTCGTACTGGTTGCGGCTTCTCTGGTGTGGATTTTATCCAGAACACCAGCTACTATTGAGATTCCAAAAGTTGCAGGTCAAACTGTTGCTGAAGCTAAGGAAAACTTGAAAAAAGCGAATTTTGAGATTGGTGAGGAGAAGACCGAAGCTAGTGATACCGTAGAGGAAGGTCGGGTCATCCGAACAGATCCAGATGCTGGCTCAGCTCGCAAAGAAGGAACTAAGGTTAATCTCATTATTTCTTCAGGTCAACAATCCTTTAAGCTTGGAAATTATGTTGGTCGTAAATCTACAGATGTCATTGCTGAGCTGAAAGGGAAAAAAGTTCCTGAAAATCTGATTAAGATTGAAGAAGAAGAGTCCAGTGAATCAGAACCCGGTGTGGTTTTGAAACAGAGCTTAGCAGAAGGTACGACTTATGATCTTAGCAAGGCAACTTCTATCGTTTTAACTGTTGCTAAGAAGAAAAAGGTGACGACGATAACTATGCCAAACTACATTGGCTCAAGTCTTGAATTTGCTAAAAATAATCTTAAAAGTATAGGTATTAGTGAAGATAGAATTGAAATTAAAGAAGTGGAGATAGCACAAGAAGGAATTAAAGAAGGTGAGATTGCGAAACAAAGTCCCGCACCGGATGAAAAACTTGATTTAAGCAATCCGATAGTTAAACTATATATTTATAAACCTAAAAAAACTTCACCATCAATTAGTCAACCTTCGTCAGAACATAATTCTGGTCAAACAGACACAACAAACCCTACAAACCCTACACAGGGTAACCATCCAACAACACCTACACAAGATGGAAATGGAAGTCAACGAAATTAATAGACTCCATATACATAATTCAATCTTTGTCACAGTTTTTGTGACAAAGATTTTTTTTCCTTCAAATTTATGATAAAATAAAAAGGAGTTTTAGAAGGAGGAAAACATGTACGAAGTCAAACAACTGAATGCAGTGATCGATGTCATTATGCTAGCAGGAACGATACTGCTTCGAAACGGATCTGAGATTTATCGTGTTGAAGATACCATGATTCGGATTGCTCATTCACAGGGTATTATGGATTGTAATGTTTTAGCCATGCCTGCCGCCATTTTTTTCTCCATTGAAAATACAAATATCTCTCGTATGAAGCGAGTGACCTCCTCTGCTTATAATATTGAGAAGGTATGTGATGTCAACCAGATTTCACGGCAGCTTGTAGCAGGACAGCTTGATTTGGAGACAGCCTTTATCCAACTAAAGGAATTGAATGCCAAGGCATCTCCCTACACCAATGTTCAACTAACTGCTGCAGCGACCCTCAGTGCTCCTTTCTTTTCAATTATGTTTGGTGGGAATGTCTACGATGCAATAGGAGCAGGAGTGGCGACCTTGTTTGCTTTTACTTTCTCTCTCTATGTAGAGAAGTTTATTCGTATTCCTTTTATGACAGCTTTTGCAGGTGCTCTTGTCTTCGGTTTGATTGCACAATTTTGGGCGCGCTATTCTGGTTTGCCGTCGACAGCTGATCTGGTGATTGCGGGTGCGGTTATGCCTTTTGTACCTGGAATTGCCCTGACTAATGCTGTTCGAGATATTATGACCAATCACATTAACTCTGGTATGAGCAAGATGTTTGAATCCTTGCTGATTACCCTTGCCTTAGGGGCTGGAACATCAGTTGCCCTCGTACTCATGAACTAATATGACACTAACAACATTTTTATTGCAAGCTCTGGCAAGTTTGCTTGCCATTATTACCTTTTTAATCGTTTTAAATGTCCAGCGTTCCATGCTCATCCCTGGTGGAGTTTTGGGAATGTCTATCTGGCTACTCTATCTGATACTCAAAGATCCGACTAACGTCATTTTGGCAACCTTTATTGCTGCTGTGATTGGTTCTTGTGTCAGCCAGATTATGAGTATCCTCTATAAGACACCAGCAGTTGTTTTTGCTCTGGCAATATTGGCGCCACTAGTGCCAGGTTATCTGTCCTATCGAACCACTTCCTTCTTCGTTACAGGTGACTACGGTCATGCCATTTCTAGTGCCATGTTAGTTATGATGTTGGCCCTCGTTATCTCCATTGGAATGGCCAGTGGGACAGTTTTGTTGAAATTGTATCATTATCTCAAAAAGAATCGAGCTAGCTAAGACTCGATTTTTTGTAGCCCTAAAGTTCTGTTTGTTGGACTAGTCTAAAAATTAGATAAGGTTTTTAAAATGAACTTGATTTGGTGAATCAAGTCTTTTTTCGCTCATTTGACCTCAATTGTGATAAAATAGAGGTGAACGATTTTTTACAATGAATGATAAAAATAGAGGTAAATATGACAATCGGTATTGATAAGATTGGTTTTGCAACCAGTCAATACGTTTTGAAATTACAAGATTTAGCAGAAACTCGAGGGACTGATCCTGAAAAATTGAGTAAAGGACTCCTTTTAAAAGAATTGAGTATTGCTCCTTTAACAGAGGATGTTGTTACCTTGGCTGCTAGTGCAGGAAATTCTATCCTTACTGAAGAAGATAAGCAAGAGATTGATATGGTTATCGTAGCGACAGAGTCTGGGATTGACCAGAGTAAAGCTGCAGCTGTCTTTGTACACGGTTTGCTTGGGATTCAACCATTTGCTCGTAGTTTTGAAATCAAGGAAGCTTGTTATGGTGCAACAGCGGCCCTTCACTATGCTAAGTTACACGTAGAAAACTCTCCAAAATCAAAAGTTTTGGTACTAGCCAGTGATATTGCAAGGTATGGTGTTGAAACTCCTGGAGAACCAACTCAAGGTGCAGGCTGTGTTGCTATGTTGATTAGCCAAAACCCACGTGTTATGGTATTCAACAACGATAACGTTGCGCAGACTCGTGATATTATGGACTTCTGGCGTCCAAATTACTCGACAACACCATTTGTAAATGGGGTTTACTCAACACAGCAATATCTTGATAGCTTAAAAACGACTTGGGAAGAGTACCAAAAGCGTTATGACTGTAACTTGGAGGATTTTGAAGCTGTATGTTTCCACTTGCCATATCCGAAGCTAGCTCTCAAAGGATTGAAAAAAATCCTAGACAAATCCTTGCCTCAAGAGAAGAAGGACTTGCTTCAAAAGCACTTTGATGAATCTATTATTTATAGCCAAAAAGTTGGAAATATCTATACAGGTTCACTCTTCTTAGGTCTCTTGTCTCTTCTTGAAAATTCTGACAGCCTAAAAGCTGGAGATAAGATTGCCCTCTATAGCTATGGAAGTGGTGCTGTATCTGAGTTCTTTAGTGTGGAATTGGTTGAAGGTTTTGAAAAGCAATTGCGGAAAAATCGCTTAGACTTGCTAGATCAACGTCAAGCTTTGAGTGTTGCTGACTATGAACGAATCTTCTTTGAGGAAGCCAACTTAGATGGGTCTGGATCTGCAACGATGTCAGGTTATGAAGGGCAAGACTATGCCCTTGTTGAGATTGTAGACCACCAACGTCGCTACAGCAAGGTTGAAAAATAATGAAAAAAAATTGGAATGGATTTGCTAAAAAATCAATTCAAGAGCGCCTAGAGCTAGTTAAGTCTCAGGCGCTTACTACTATTGAAGCCCAAGAAAGTCTTGCGCAAAATGAAAATCTCAGTCTAGCAGTTGCGGACCAATTGAGTGAAAATGTGGTTGGGACCTTCTCGCTTCCATACTCAATCGTTCCAGAAGTTCTGGTAAATGGTCAAGAATACACAGTTCCCTATGTGACAGAAGAACCATCTGTAGTTGCTGCAGCTAGTTTTGCCAGCAAAATTATCAAGCGTGCTGGAGGTTTTACAGCTCAAGTTCATCAGCGCCAAATGATCGGTCAGGTAGCCCTCTATCAGGTTTCAGATAGGGACTTAGCTTGCCAGGCCATTCTGAGTCAAAGAGAAGAACTACTCGAACAAGCAAATCAAGCCTATCCATCTATTGTCAAACGTGGTGGAGGAGCCAGAGAGCTAACAGTTGAAAAAATTTCTGGTGAGGCTGACTTTTTAGTGGTTTACCTCCATGTAGATACTCAGGAAGCCATGGGCGCCAATATGCTCAATACCATGCTTGAGGCCCTAAAACCTAGTCTAGAAACTCTCAGTCAAGGACAAAGTTTAATGGGAATCTTATCCAACTACGCCACAGATTCTCTAGTAACTGCAACTTGTCGCATCGCTTTTCGTTATTTGAGTCGCAAAAAAGATGAAGCACGTGAACTAGCAGAAAAAATGGTATTGGCTAGTCAGTTTGCCCAAGCAGACCCTTATCGAGCAGCGACTCACAACAAGGGAATCTTTAACGGAATCGATGCTCTCTTGATTGCTACTGGAAACGATTGGCGTGCCATTGAAGCGGGAGCGCATGCCTATGCGAGCCATGATGGTTCTTATCGAGGTCTTAGTCGTTGGACTATGGATTTGGAAACAGAAGAGCTAATTGGAGAGATGACCATGCCGATGCCGGTTGCTACCAAGGGTGGTTCGATTGGTCTCAACCCTCGAGTCGTACTCAGTCATGAGTTGCTAGGTTATCCATCTGCCAAAGAATTGGCTCAAATTATCGTTTCGATTGGTCTTGCTCAGAATTTTGCAGCCCTTAAGGCTTTGGTCAGTACAGGGATTCAGCATGGACACATGAAGCTTCAAGCAAAATCGTTAGCCCTTTTAGCAGGTGCTACAGAGAAAGAAGTACCTAAGCTAGTAGAAAACTTGATTGCTGAAAAAACCTTTAATTTAGAAAAAGCGCAAACGCTATTGAAACATTTAAGATCATAAGAAAAACT
>NZ_JBYQGQ010000013.1:0-64673 GCF_058200215.1 Streptococcus sp. SCPM-O-B-15304 (M98)
GATTCTCTTCTCTTTTATTTCTAAATGACTTGCTCTTGTTCTGTTGCGAAAATTTATGAATTCATAATAGCCCATTTTAATCTCTATGCGGATTGGCCATGTAATATGGGCACAAATTAGTATAGTTTAGTTAATTATAGACTAGCTCTGTACTGTAAAAAACAGTTGGTCTTATCAAATATTGCTAGCAATTGATTGAGAATAAATGATAAGTTTGATAAGGTTGGAAAACCTTTATAATGATTTGCTACAAAAAGTTATTTGACATCAAAAAAGCCTTGAAATCAAGGCTTTTTCCTGTTGTTTAGATGCCCCCTGCATGAATTTGTAAGAACTTTTCATATTGAAAATAAACAAAAGTGTTGAAATATAGCTGATTTTAGGGAAATACTTTTAGGTGTTTTCACTGTCAGGCTTTAAAAACGTGGCAAAAGTGGGGCAAAAACGAATGACTCACATTTGGTTTGAAAATCTATAATACCTAATGATTATGCCATACTAGATATATAGTGTTGTTATAAATAAATGTCAGTGCGAGTTCAAATCGGAGGATAAAATGGAAAAACAAATTAATGAAAAAAAAGCCTTGGTTCCCAAAGCTTTTTTATGTTATAAACTCATTAAAAGAACCCCCAGTTAGATTTGGAATATTTTTTATTCTGTGTCATATAAAAATAAATAAAATGAGTGGCTATAGCTAGAGCTAAAATGGTTGTTATACTCACTACTATTATAGGATTAGAAGCAAAGATTAAAGAGAGAATCAAGGCAGCCAGATAGAGTGTCGCTTGGACACAGTAGTAACTTTTCGAATAGCGAAGATAGTGTTTGTTATGGGGCCCATTTACTAGGACAGCAGCTTGAAAGAGGCCAAATCCGATATAAGAGAAGCTGGTTGCAAAGAGACGATTAGCTTCAGGATTCAGAAGAAAACTCATCGATACAGTCATCATCATAAGCCCAATGAAAATAGGATAGTGACTGTAAATTAGAAATAGTCCCTTTTGATTAGATTTTTGATCAATAGCATGGTCGAATTGACCAAAATAAAACAAGAACAGAGAAATCATAATTATGAAATAAAGAACCGAATAAATCGAGAAATTCTCGATTGTAAAGAAGTTAGCTAGCCCCATAATCATCTCTCCAAACGTAATAATGACAAGAAGGGAGATGCGCTCGATTAAATGGGGGAGATTTACCTGGTAATGCTTATCTTTACTAAGCAAGATAATTGGCATAATAAATGTTAGCAGAATACTAGCAAATAAGATAGAGACCCCAACGTAAATAGGAAGAAGAGCTGCTAGATAGACTCCTAAACTTCCTAGACCTGTTATCCATAGAAAACCTTTGATACTTTCCCGATTAGCATTATCGGTTGATTTTCTAAAAAATTCAACCAAATATTGTAAAAATAAGGTAAAGGTTAATGTACCAATAGCCCAACAGAGATAATGAAAATATTGTTGCCAATCAGGTCCCATCATATTGGCTATAAAGAGTAAAATTCCCATTTTGATAAACATGATTACCATGTTAAATAAAGAGTTCTTTCCATAGCGATTGGTATAAAGGGTTTGAATCATCCAGGAATCGGTGAGAACCAAGACAGCTATGAAAAAATCAAGGAAAGAATTCCAAGTCAAAATACCGTTATGAAGATGCTCAATTAAAGTAGTTACTTTTGAAATTGCAAAAACAAAAACTAGGTCATAAAAAAGTTCTGAAAATTCTACACGTTTATGTTTAATAAGAGTTGTCATATTAATACCTTTCTATTTTAGAAATACAATTCATTATAACAGAAAATGGTAATGAGAGAAAAGGATATGCTTAAATAATTTCATGTGGCGCGAATTGTCAAAACCTTGACTTCTTTTGTCATTTACTTGAAAAAGCAACCCTGACGAGTTGCTTAAAATCCTATTAAAAATTAACTGTGTCAGGATCATTCTGAGTTTTGATGCCTTGAATCTTATCCAAGACTGCCATATCTTCCTCTGATAAGTCGAAGTCGAAGATATCCAAGTTACCTTTTATATTTTTAGGTGTCACAGACTTAGGTAGTGGCAAGAAACCTTTTTGGAGGCTCCAACGCAGAGCAATTTGTGCCACAGATTTACCGTTACGTTCAGCCACTGCTTCAACATCTTCATTTCCAAAAATGCTACCTGTACCTAGTGGACTATAGGCTTCAAGAAGGATATCGCGCTCTTGGCAATAGTCAACTAAGTCTTCTTGGTCACAACCTGGAGCCAAGAGGATTTGATTGACATGTGGAACAATTTTAGCTGTTTCAAAAAGAGCTTCTAGGTGATGTTGCATAAAGTTTGACACACCGATAGCACGCGCCTTACCTTCTTTGTAGGCTTCTTCCATAGCCTTCCATGCACCCGCATTGCCAGCCTTCCAAGCATCATTCTCACGAAGCGCCTTTGGATTAGGCCAATGGATAAGCAAAAGATCCAAATAATCCACACCAAGTCTTTCGAGAGACTCATCGATAGAAGTCTTAGCCAACTCGTAATCGTGCTTATCATTCCAAAGTTTGGTGGTTAGGAAAATATCCTCACGTGCCAAATCACTATCAGCAATCGCCTTACCTACAGAAACCTCGTTACCGTAAATTTGTGCGGTATCAATATGTGTGTAACCCGCCTTAAGTGCGAAGCTAACGCTGTTATAGGCTTCTTCGCCTTCAGCAATTTGCCAAGTTCCAAAACCAATTTTAGGAATAGCAACCCCATTTGCAAGTGTATATGTTTCCATGATTTTCACCTTTTCTTTTTTTAATAGTACTATCTTAAATAAGATAAGGCAAAAATGCAAAGATTTGCTACGGCTATTATTATGAATAGTTCCTTACTTCTTTTTCCGATGTTCGTAACAGCCTTTGGAGATATTATTACTTGGGAAGAGAATGAATTTGTTGGTATTGTAAAATAAAATCTTCAAGACTGCGACATTATTATCAAGAGCCTGAAATATTTTCTTCAGTATTTAGATAACTCATATGTGACTGATAACTTTGAACTGGATTTATATAGACAGGCTGTGTTAAAACATGGTCCCTTGTCTTATAACCAATGTTTCGGTTTTGTTCCTTTACTAGCATTAGGTGCCTTTAAAGATGTGGATCATATGGATAAGGTAAAAACCTTGGAACACATTTACCTCATGTACCAACTCACAGGCGGAGTAATGGACGATTGATAATAAGTAATCACCGTGAGGTGTTTTTTTCTATTAAATCGAGGTGTTAGATAAATAGCGAGTCTTTGATGAGAGTCGCTTATTTTGTGAATATAAACTTTTTGGTACAAAAAACAAAATGACAAGCAAAAAAGCCTTATAAATCAAGGCTTTTTCCTGTTGTTTAGATGCCCCCTACATGGATTTGTAAGAACTTTTCATATTGAAAATAAACAAAAATGTTGAAATATAGCTGATTTTAGGGAAATACTTTTAGGTATTTTCAATGTCAGGATTTAAAAATGGGGCAAAAGTGGGGCAAAAACGAATGACTCGTATTTTGTTTGAAAACCTATAATACCTAATGATTATGCTATTCTAGATATATAGTTTTGTTATAAATAAATGTCAGTGCGAGATCAAATTGGAGAATAAAATGGAAAAACAAATTTCTACGCAGAATGGAATGCGAAAAAGTGATAATTAAAGAGACAAAAAAGCTGAGAATATGATTTCCCAGCTTTTTTGAATGCGATAGAAATAGCAACTAGACTATTTACGAAAGACCTCAATAATGTAGGTGAAGCCAGTAACTAAAAATGAAAAGGCAATGACATAAACGACAAAGACACCTGTAGCCACTGGATTGAACAGAATCACTAGACCTAGTAAAAATTCAAGCAAGGCTACCCACGTGATATTGCTACCAATAATAGGGAAAATCAATCCTAGACGAATGCCTTTAAAGAAAGCAATAATGGCTTCTACAATTAACCAAATTCCTACAATGGTCGGAATGACGACCGGCAGGGTCACAAAGCCATAAGCAACGAGGTAAAGAGCTAAGAGAAGACTAACAAATCCTTGGAAAAGATAAACAGGTGAGCGAAGCTCTTTTGGTGCAGAGAAATAGCCTAAAATAGCTGCTATAGAAGAAACCAGTAAACCAAATGAAATCCACCAGCTGTAAGCAACAAGATTAGCTACTGGGTTTGTAAATAGGAAAAGTCCTAAAAGGACAAAAACAACTCCTGCAAGGAATAGCAGTAAACGATTAGAAAATTTCATTTCAATACCCCCTATATAGTATAGTTTTCTAATAAAACTATTGTACTTATTTTTATAGAAAATGTCAATAAAATAAATAAACAATTTGGAAGTTTCAGTCTGACTTACAAAAAGAAAAGGAGTTTTCACTCCTTTTCACAGATTGAAGACAAAGTCCTTATAAAAGTGTCTTCTAAAGATTTTAACTTCAATCTGAAGCGAGGTTATCCTCGCTTTTTCTATTTATCAAACAATTCCTTATTTTCAATTAAGAGTTCTAGTGGAGATTTATCCCTTGCTTCAATAAAACCAGGTTTATATTGGTTATGAAGTGTTCTTTTCTGAGAAGTTGGATCAATATACAACTCATCTCCATCTTCTGTGTATAGTTGGTTGCCTCTTGTTAAGTAAAGTAAATCCTCTAAGTACTGTCCATCAGTTTCTAGAAAATCTTCGATGTATTTGACAGCTTTTAAAATCTCACTTACTTTATCAGAGTATTCATTAGATTCAAGAACACTCTTTTCTAACTCAATCTCTTTACTAGTTCCAAATAGTTGGGTTGGAGTTGCATTAAAATATTCCGCTATCTTATCCAAATTTGCAAAGGTAGGATAGCTTTTTTGTTTTTCGTAATCAGAGATGTCTGGAAAGATTGCTCATAAAAAAATGTGGGGCAAATGATGGGGCAAATCAGTTATAGACAAGCAAAAAAGCCTTATAAATCAAGGCTTTTTCCTGTTGATTTAGATGCCCCCTGCAGGGCTCGAACCTGCGACCCATAGATTAAGAGTCTACTGCTCTACCAACTGAGCTAAGGAGGCAAATAAAAAGCTGTATTGGTGCCGAAACTTCACGGTTTGTATTGAACCCGCGCAATTAAGCAGGTGGGCAACTCGCTCTAACTGAAGCTGTTTCCGTGTGAGACGGCCTACATGCTGTTAGAAGACTTTTGTTTCCCTAATAATACAAAAAATAGTCGGTCAACACTTAAATGTGAAGTCGTACACCACAGCGTTTCTATGTTTATATAATACCACTTTTTCAAAAAAAATCAAGGGGTAAATGTAATTATTTGGAAAGGATTTCACAAATTTCGTAATTTATCAATGGTTTCCTTGCGCTGAGCTAGGGCTCGTTCGTATTTTCCGGTATCTTCTGGTGAGAAGTAGCTATGGTCGCGAATTTTTTCTGGTAAATAATCTTGCTTGACCCAGTGACCAGGATAACTATGTGGATAGAGGTAGTTTTGGGCGTTGCCTAATTCCTTGCTACCGCTATAGTGGCCATCTCGCAAGTGACGTGGGATTGGTAAATGACCAGATGTTTTAAGGTCAGCCAGGGCCTTATCCATAGCTACATAGGCTGTGTTGGATTTAGGTGAAAGCGCCAGATCAATGACAACATTGGCAATGAGGATGCGAGCTTCGGGGAAGCCGATTCTCTGTGCAGCATCCAAAGCAGTTACGGTATGGATCTGTGCATCGGGATTAGCCAAGCCGATATCTTCATAAGCAATCACCGTCAAACGGCGTGCCAAACTAGGAAGGTCACCAGCTTCGATCAAGCGAGCAGCATAGTGGAGACTGGCATCCACATCAGAGCCACGGATGGATTTCTGGAGAGCAGATAGAACATCGTAATGTCCATCTCCATCCTTGTCCATAGTGATATAGCTTCTCTGAAGACTATTTTCCATGATGTCAAGCGTGATATGACGGATGCCGTCATCATTTTCTGGGGTGGAGAGAACTGCCAAATCAAGTGAGTTAAAGGCAGAGCGGAGGTCTCCGTTGGTAGATGTTGCGATAAAATCAAGGGCATCATTATCTAACTCAACAGGGAAATTAAAACCTCGTTCAGGGTCAGTCAGGGCGATTTGAATGGCTCCTTTGACATCTTGGTTAGACAGAGGTTCCAGTTCAAAAATCTGAACACGGCTACGAATGGCTGGAGTGACAGAAAAGAAAGGATTTTCAGTCGTCGCCCCAATCATGATGACCAGTCCGCTTTCCAAGAGAGGCAAGAGGAAGTCTTGTTTAGTCTTGTCAAGACGATGAATCTCGTCTAGTAGCAGTACAAGGCCACCTGAGAATTTAGCTTCTTCAGCGATTTCTTGGAGACGTTTTTTACTATCAACAGTGGCATTGAAGGTCCGAAAAGCATACTTGGTCGTTCCAGCGATGGCTGAAGCGATACTGGTTTTTCCGATACCTGGAGGCCCATAGAGAATCATGGATGATAGACGATTTGCCTCCACCATGCGGCGGATAATCTTGCCTGGTCCAACCAGATGCTCCTGACCGATGACCTGGTCGATGGTTTTGGGGCGCATACGAAGCGCGAGATTGTCTGGCATAGCAGTCCTTTCTAACATGGATTTTCTGATACTAATGTGGTAATATGGTAGTATCTATTTTAGCATATTTCCGAGTATTCGGGGCGATTAAAGAGTCGTATAGAAAGAGGACAAAATGGCAACATACGGATTTTTAGATGTTTTACAGGAAGAGTTGGACAAGAACTTTCCTTTTGATTATGAGATTAGCTGGGACAAGCGCAATCATGCGGTTGAAGTGAGTTTTCTGTTAGAGGCACAAAATCCTGCAGGGGTGGAGATGCTGGATGAGGATGGAGAGGTGTCGTCAGACGATATCCTCTTTGAAGAAGCAGTGCTTTTTTACAACCCTGCCAAGTCAACAGTCAATGCAGAAGACTATTTGACAGTCATCCCTTACCTGCCTAAAAAAGGTTTTTCTCGTGAATTTTTAGCTTATTTTGCACTATTTCTCAAAGATACTGCTGAGGTTGGACTAGATGCCCTTATGGACTTTTTGGAAGACCCAGAAGCAGAAGAATTTGTCATGGAATGGAACCAAGAAGTCTTTGAAGAAGGAAAAGCAGGCTTGGAAGAGGGAGAGTTTTACCCTTATCCGAGATACTAGGAGCTTGTAGTGGATATAGATATTTCAGATTTCACAGGCTGCAAAATTGCTCTCTTTTGTGGAGATAAGCTACTGACCATCTTGCGTGATGACAAGGACAATATCCCTTGGCCCAATATGTGGGAGTTGCCAGGTGGCGGCCGCGAAGGTGATGAAAGTCCTTTCGAGTGCGCAGCGCGTGAAGTTTATGAGGAACTGGGAATTCATTTAAATGAGAATTGCCTGCTCTTGAGCAAGGTATATCCCAGCATGCTCTATGAAGGTCGGCAGTCTGTCTTTATGGTTAGTCAGATCAGTCAAGAGCAATTTGACAATATTGTCTTTGGAGATGAAGGACAGGCCTATAAATTGATGAACATTGAGGAATTTTTGACATCCAGTCAAGTAGTTCCTCAGCTACAGGGGAGATTGAAGGATTATTTGGAGGAAGTAAAATGATTTTTGCGATTGCAACAACCACGTTGAATAAAGAAGTTAAGCGTAATCTAGAAACTGGACAATACTCTAGGGAAGAAGCTGCATTTATTTATATGGAATATTTAAAGTTAAAGAAGCAGAGAGAAAGTGGTACGAAAGTAGCTGGGATCTCTATGGCTGTTATTTGGGGATTAATGATTGTTTTACCCTTACTGAGTGGTAGAGGTCTCGTACTGCCCCTTTCAGTACATTTTTTATTTTTGCTACTGCTTGCAGGAATTGTTCTATTTGTTTATTATCTTATGTTTGGTATTTTTAAACAGCAGATTCATAGCGCAATGAAAGAACACTATACAGATGTGATTGAAGAATTTAAGAAGAATAAGGAAAATACAAAATGGAAACATGGCAAGAGTTAAAAGTTACAGTGAAGCGTGAGGGTGAGGAGCTGGTTTCCAATCTCTTGATCGAGTTAGGCGCCCAAGGGGTTGCAATTGAAGATAGCATGGACTATGTGGGAAATGTGGACCGCTTCGGTGAGATTTTCCCAGAAGTCGAGCAACAAGAGGAAATCGTGGTGACCGCCTACTACCCTGATACGGTTGATGTGGCAGTGGTGGAAGCGGACTTGCAAACTCGTCTCTCAGAATTGACCGACTTTATGGACTTAGGAGAAATCAAGATTGGCACGACTGCCTTGGCTGAGGAAGACTGGGCTGACAATTGGAAGAAATACTATGAGCCAGCTCGTATCACTCATGACTTGACCATCGTGCCGTCATGGACGGACTATGAGGCGACAGCTGGCGAGAAGATTATCAAGCTAGATCCAGGGATGGCCTTTGGGACAGGAACGCATCCGACGACCAAGATGAGCCTTTTTGCCTTGGAGCAGGTCCTTCGCGGTGGGGAAACAGTCCTGGATGTAGGGACAGGATCAGGGGTCCTTTCCATTGCCAGCTCACTTCTTGGTGCCAAGGAAATCTTTGCCTATGACTTGGACGATGTAGCGGTTCGTGTCGCTCAGGAAAATATTGAACTCAACCCTGGCATGGAAAATATCCATGTAGCCCCAGGAGATTTGCTTAAGGGTGTGGAGATTGAAGCAGATGTTATCGTGGCTAATATCTTGGCAGATATCCTCATTCATCTGACGGATGATGCTTATCGCTTGGTCAAGGATGAAGGCTACCTCATCATGAGTGGGATTATCAAGGACAAGTGGGACATGGTGCGCGAGTCAGCTGAGTCAGCTGGATTTTTCCTTGAAACCCACATAATTCAAGGGGAATGGACTGCCTGTGTCTTCAAGAAAACCAAGGATATCTCTGGTGTGATTGGAGGCTAGCATGCAGCAATATTTTGTTAAAGGCAGTGCAATCTCTCCTATTACCATCGAGGACAAGGAAACCAGCAAGCATATGTTTCAGGTCATGCGTTTGAAAGAAGATGATGAGGTGACTCTAGTCTTTGATGATGGCATTAAGCGTTTGGCGCGTGTGGTCAATGTGGAGGCGCGTCAATTTGAGCTGGTTGAGGAATTGGATGACAATGTGGAACTGCCAGTCCAAGTGACCATCGCATCGGGCTTTCCCAAAGGAGACAAGCTGGAGTTCATCATTCAGAAAGTAACAGAACTCGGAGCTAGTCAGATCTGGGCCTTCCCTGCAGACTGGTCCGTTGCCAAATGGGATGGTAAGAAATTGGGTAAAAAGGTTGAAAAACTAGAAAAAATCGCCCTTGGAGCAGCAGAACAAAGTAAGCGAAACCTTGTCCCAAGTATCACACTTTTTGAAAAAAAGTCTGACTTTCTAGCCCAACTGGACCAGTTTGACTCTATTGTGGTAGCCTATGAAGAGTCAGCAAAAGAAGGAGAATCAGCTGCGCTCTTGCAAGCAGTCGCTGAGCTTGAAAAAGGGGCTAAACTGCTCTTTATCTTTGGTCCAGAAGGTGGTCTTTCACCCGCAGAAATTGAAAGTTTTGAAGCCAAAGGAGCAGTCCTTGCAGGACTTGGGCCTCGCATCCTACGAGCAGAAACAGCGCCGCTTTATGCCTTATCAGCCCTTAGCGTTTTATTAGAATTAGAGAAATAAGAGGAAGAAGATGGAACAAAAACATCGTTCAGAATTTCCTGAAAAGGAACTTTGGGATTTAACAGCCCTATATCAAGACCGTGAGGATTTCTTGCGTGCGATAGAAAAGGCGCGTGAAGACATCAATCAATTTAGCCGTGACTACAAGGGCAAGCTTCACACTTTTGAAGATTTCGAGAAGGCCTTTGCGGAATTGGAACAAATCTACATTCAGATGAGTCATATTGGCAATTATAGCTTTATGCCTCAGACGACAGACTATGGTAATGAAGATTTTGCCAATATCGCTCAGGCTGGGATGGACTTTGAGACAGATGCCAGCGTAGCTTTGACCTTCTTTGATGATGCCTTGGTAGAAGCAGATGAAGAAGTCTTGGATCGTTTGGGTGAATTGCCACATTTGACGGCAGCCATTCGTCAAGCCAAAATCAAAAAAGCCCACTATCTTGGGGCTGATGTGGAGAAGGCCTTGACCAATCTGGGTGAAGTTTTCTACAGTCCACAGGATATCTATACTAAAATGCGAGCTGGGGACTTTGAAATGGCTGATTTTGAAGCTCATGGCAAAACCTACAAAAACAGCTTTGTTACTTATGAGAATTTCTATCAAAATCACGAGGATGCCGAGGTTCGTGAGAAATCCTTCCGTTCCTTCTCAGAAGGACTTCGTAAGCACCAAAATACGGCTGCGGCAGCCTATCTTGCTCAGGTTAAATCTGAAAAACTGTTGGCAGATATGAAGGGCTATGATTCAGTCTTTGATTATCTTCTGGCTGAACAAGAAGTGGATCGTACCATGTTTGATCGTCAGATTGACCTCATCATGAAGGACTTTGCGCCAGTTGCTCAGCGATACCTCAAGCATGTTGCCAAAGTAAATGGTCTTGAGAAGATGACCTTTGCGGACTGGAAATTGGACTTGGACAGTGCTCTTAATCCAGAGGTTAGCATTGAGGATGCCTATGATTTGGTCATGAAGTCGGTAGAACCTTTGGGACAAGAATATTGTCAGGAAGTTGCTCGCTATCAAGAAGAACGCTGGGTGGACTTTGCTGCTAATAGTGGCAAGGATTCTGGAGGCTATGCAGCTGATCCATATCGCGTGCACCCTTATGTCCTCATGAGCTGGACAGGTCGTTTGAGCGATGTTTATACCTTGATTCATGAAATCGGGCATTCTGGTCAATTCATCTTTTCAGACAATCACCAAAGCTATTTTAACGCCCACATGTCGACCTACTATGTTGAAGCACCGTCAACCTTCAATGAATTGCTTCTCAGCGATTACTTGGAACAGCAGTCTGAGGATCCACGTCAGAAACGCTTCGCTCTTGCCCACCGCTTGACAGATACCTATTTCCATAACTTCATCACTCACCTTCTGGAAGCTGCATTCCAGCGTAAGGTGTATACACTGATTGAAGAAGGAGAAACCTTTGGGGCAAGCAAACTCAACAGTATTATGAAGGAAGTTTTGACTGACTTCTGGGGAGATGCTATTGAGATTGATGATGATGCAGCACTGACTTGGATGCGCCAAGCTCACTATTACATGGGCTTGTATAGCTACACCTACTCTGCCGGTCTTGTAATTTCAACTGCTGGCTATCTCCATCTGAAACAATCAGAAACTGGAGCTGAAGACTGGCTCAATCTCCTCAAGTCTGGTGGTAGCAAGACACCACTTGAGTCAGCCATGATTATCGGAGCCGATATTTCAACGGATAAACCACTCCGTGATACCATTCAATTCTTGTCAGACACGGTTGACCAAATTATCGCTTACAGTGCCCAGTTGGGAGAATAAAGTCATAAAAGTGCAACAATAGAGTTATATTGTTGAGATTTTAGAATGACATTTATTTAATAAAGTTTGCTGAAGACTTTGTCTTCAGAATGTGCGTTATTATAGATCTATCGGTTGGATTTTATATCTTGTCGTGGGCGATTAGACTAGGGAAAATACTTAGAAAAGGACGGAGATGCTAGTGCATGTCAATAAAAAACTTAGCTTGCTTATCATTGGAATTGCTATGCCGATTTTGTTTATGATTTGGAAATTCAGTCAGCCTGTTCTTCCAAAAACTTATCAGGAAGCTGTTCAGTACACGAAAGCAATCAATATGAAAGAAATGCGCTCCAAACTTGCAAATGGCGACGAGTTTGTCGTCTACATTGGAAGAGAATCCTGTCCCTACTGTCAAAAGTTTGTGCCCAATTTGGCTCTAGCGATTCAAAAAAGTCACCAGACGGTCTATTATTTGGATAGTGCTTCGAATGAAAAGGATGAGATTACAGCCTTTGCAAAAGAAATGGATATCCAAACCGTTCCGAATCTTTCAGTCTATCAAAATGGTAGTAAATCACGCTATTTAGAGCAAGGAAGTTCCGCTAGTCTTGAAGAAATCCTTTCATTTCTGAAGCATGAATAGGACAGAAAGATTGTTTTAAATGACAAAAAACGACTCCGAAAATTGGAATCGTAGAGATGAAAAAAGAGGTTGGATTTTTTTCCAACCTCACTTTTTTAATCTTAATGGAATTGCATACCACCATCAACGATAATGGTTTGACCTGTAATGTAGTTTGAATCTGGTCCAGCAAGGAAGCTAACTGCTGCAGCTACATCTTCTGGTTCAGATAGGCGTTTCAATGTAATATCTTTTGCGAATGTTTGCATACCCCACTCGTCATCTTTTCCTGCATTTTTTCCAACTTCATGAGCGATATCATACATCATTGGTGTTTTCACGATGCCTGGGGCATAGGCGTTGACAGTGATACCTGACTCTGCTAAATCACGCGCCAATGTTTGAGTAATACCACGAACAGCGAATTTTGTACCGCCGTATACAGTCAAGTTTGGATTTCCGACAACACCTGCTTGAGAAGTAGCATTGATGATTTTACCACCGTGACCAAGTGCTTTAAATTGAGCCTGAGCAGCTTGTGCTCCCCAAATTACACCACCGACGTTAATAGCAAATGTGCGAGCAAATTGCTCCTCTGTAATTGTATCCAGAGGTGTAGTAGGAGCAACACCAGCATTGTTTACAACAACGTTCAAGTCTCCGAAATGATCGACAACTTTTTGGAAAGCTGCAGCAACTTCTGCTTGTTTAGATACATCAGCTACAACAGCAAAAGCTTTATCTGCTGACAATTCAGCAACTGCTTTCTCAGCTGTTTCAGCGTTGTAGTCTAAAACTCCAACCTTAAAACCATCTTGAACCAAGCGTTTTGCGATTGCAAAACCGATCCCTTGACCTGCACCTGTAACGATAGCTACTTTAGACATATGATTCCTCCTCGGTATCCGTGATACCATTCAAACGTTCATAAAAGAACAGCAAAAGGTTTATAAGTGAGTATTGATAGGTTTCTAAAAGAAGTCCTATCACGTTTTAGTATACAACTTTGTGAAATTTATGTCAAACAAAGACTGGTTTTTGGGGAAAATTAACCCTCTAAGAGTGAAAAAACTATCTGAGACTAACATGTTTATTTCTTATAATGAAGATAGCTAAAAAAGAATGTTGTATAATAGATGTGTATGATTGGAGGTATGGGGATGTATCAAGAATTGAAAAGAAAAATAACAGAAGAAAACCCAAGTTATAGTCAAAAAGAACTCCAGTGGTTACTTGAGCACTTAGGGGATCCGAGTCCAGAAATTCGCGATGAATTGGTTTTTACCAGTTTGGCTAGAGGGATCCAAGAAGAGTTATTTACAAAGGAGCAATTTCAATTTATATCTGCTATGATTGTTTCTGATGGTGGCCTAGATAAAGAGCTTGATAAGCTAGGAGCTTCAACGCTTGACCGTTCTTTTAGGGCACTTATTTATGCCAATCTCTTATCTGCCGATGGCAACCAACACTCTCTTTATTATCAAGTGCTTAAAATTGATATCAGAAATACGATGCTCGATCAAGGTCTGCACTACCTTGAAAAAGAAGAGGATACGACTGGTTTTTCAAGCCAGTATGGTTGGGTACATGCTTTTGCGCATGGAGCGGATCTCTTGACTGAAGTCGTTTGTCATCCAGACTTTTCTATAAACAGAGTTCATGAAGTATTTGACATACTTGGTCAACTGTTTAAAAGAATTTCGATTCGATTTATAGATGATGAGGAATGGCGCTTAGCCAGAGTGCTTTACGAACCTATTTTACAAGGCAAGGTGGATCAAGCGACACTAACCTCTTGGATAAAGTCACTTGATTTCCCGATAGAAGAGACGGAAGATTTTTATAAATTTTCCAATTTTAGATCCTGTCTCTTAGAAGTCTATGTCCAACTCGACCAGAGAAATAGTTTACAAGATGACTTGAAAAAAGCAATTCAATCTTTTCAATATTAGATTTCGACTATTAAATGTGAAAACTTACACAAAATTTCCAAGCACATTTCTTGAAACCCTTTCCTCCTTCTGATAGACTAATACATAGTTTGAAAAAAGGAGACTTAATATGAAAAAATTTGTTGCTGAATTAATCGGTACTTTTATGCTTGTGTTCATCGGAACAGGAGCTGTTGTTTTTGGAAATGGTGTTGAAGGACTTGGACACCTTGGGATTGCTCTTGCTTTTGGTTTGGCAATCGTAGTCGCAGCCTTCTCAATCGGAACTGTTTCAGGTGCTCACTTGAACCCAGCTGTTTCTATCGCTATGTTTGTTAACAAACGTTTGTCATCTTCAGAGCTTGTAAACTACATCCTCGGACAAGTAGTCGGTGCTTTCCTTGCATCTGGATCTGTATTCTTTCTCTTGGCAAATTCAGGTATGTCAACTGCAAGTCTTGGTGAAAATGCCTTGGCAAACGGTGTAACCGTCTTTGGTGGTTTCTTGTTTGAAACAATCGCAACATTCTTGTTTGTTTTGGTGATCATGACTGTAACTTCAGCAAGCAAAGGGAATGGCGCAATCGCTGGTTTGGTGATCGGTTTGTCATTGACAGCTTTGATTCTAGCTGGCTTGAACATCACTGGACTTTCAGTAAACCCAGCTCGTAGCTTGGCTCCTGCTGTATTGGTAGGTGGCGCAGCTCTTCAACAAGTTTGGATTTTCATCCTTGCACCAATCGTTGGTGGCGTTCTTGCAGCTCTAGTTGCTAAAAACTTCCTTGGAACTGAAGAATAATTGAAACTTAAAAAGCCTTGCTTCTCATCTTGAGGAACAGGGCTTTTTCGTATTATACTCTTCGAAAATCTCTTCAAACCACGTCAGCTTCACCTTGCCGTAGGTATGGTAACTGACTTCGTCAGTCTTATCCACAACCTCAAAACAGTGTTTTGAGCTGACTTCGTCAGTCTTATCTACAACCTTAAAGCAGTGCTTTGAGCAACCTGCGGCTAGCTTCCTAGTTTGCTCTTTGATTTTCATTGAGTATGAGTTTAGCGGTTGTCAATTTTCTCTGGATAGAGGTCATGTTGGAAGAGGCGTTGTTCTGCCAAGCCTTCATACTTGGTTCCAGGTCTACCGTAGTTGTAGTAGGGGTCGATTGAAATGCCACCGCGAGGTGTAAATTTTCCCCAGACTTCTAAATAGCGAGGGTCTAGCAAGTTGACCAAGTCTTTCCCGATAGTGTTGATACAGTTTTCATGAAAATCTCCATGGTTTCGGTAGCTAAAGAGGTAGAGTTTGAGGGATTTTGACTCGACACAGAGTTTGTCAGGAATGTAGGAAATATAGATAGTTGCAAAGTCTGGCTGAGCAGTGATGGGACAAAGTGAGGTAAATTCAGGACAGTTGAACTTGATGAAATAGTCATTTTCCACATGACGATTGTCAAAGGATTCGAGGACTTCGGGTTGGTATTCGAAAATGTAGTTGGTTTCTTTGTTGCCGAGGAGGCTGAGGTTTTTCATTTCTTCTTGTTGTGACATGATTTTTTCTTTCTAAACTTAAACACCACGTTGGTTATCGTAGAGGAGGGTATGGAGTTGAGGAAGGACGCGGACATTGCCCCAGCTATCGTCGGCAGCGACACGTTCCCAGAGTTCTTTGAGGCGGTCCAGTTGGTCTTGGACAATATTGCCTGTAGCCTTGGGCTCAGGATTTCCCGCCGATAAGAAGAGGACATCTGGTTGGTAGCGTTCTTGAATCCCTTTGGCAAAGGCTAGATCTGCATCATCAAAGACAGGGATTTTAAAGGTTACTTTGTCTGAGTCTAGTTGGGAAACGATAAAGTCCAAGGTCTCAAAGTTGACTTCCATCTTGGATGAAGGAGGCTTGGGACTCAGAGTCACCTGGTCGATGTCTTTTAACCAATTTTGCCAACGGGAGCCTTGGGTTTCAACAGCCAGAGTAACACCACGTTGCTTGAGTTTGGTGACCAGTTCGGCCATGTTGGCAGCTAGGATGGCTGGATTTCCACCAGATAGGGTTACATAGTCGTAGCTTCCTAGTTTGTCTAACTCAGCGATCACTTCATCAGCTGTCATGCGAGTAGGTTTTTCAGAACCATCCCAAGTAAAGGCAGAATCGCACCAGTCGCAGTGATAGTCGCAACCTGCAGTGCGGACAAACATGGTTTTCTGGCCGATAGCACGACCTTCACCTTGAAAGGTTGGGCCAAAAATTTCTAGAACTGGTAGTTTAAGTACACGTTCACTAGTCATCTAACCACTCCCGTCTAAACTCTGCAAAGGCAGTCGGAGTTTCATAGAGGCGAACGTATTCCAAACGGAGATCGCGTTCATCTGGCAACTCTTGGCTCATAGTTTTGAAAATCCAGTAAACCATATTTTCAGCAGTCGTATTCATGTAGGGCAGGGTCTCGTTGAGATAGCGATGATCCAAGTGGGGTTCTAAGTAGTCCTTGTAGATTTGTTTGATATCCCCAAAATCGTAGGTCATGCCACGTTCATCTAAAAATCCACTGACAGCGATTTGCAGATGATAGGTATGGCCGTGCAGGGATTTGCATTTTCCCTCATAGTGAAAGAGGTGGTGGGCAGCATCAAAGGTAAATTCTTTGGAGACTAAGGTTCTGTGAGGATTGTAGACAAGAGATTCCCCAGTTTCTCGTTTGATTTCTTTGGGGGCAAAAAACATCAGGCCTCTCCTTTCTGAGAGAGATAAACCTCTAAACCATGTTGGCGTAGATGGCAGGCAGGACAATCTCCACAACCAGTACCAATAATCCCATTGTAGCAGGTCAAGGTCTTTTCACGAACATAGTCAAAGGCACCAAGTTGGTCGGCTAATTTCCAAGTTTCAGCCTTGTCTAGCCACATGAGAGGTGTTTGGATAACGAAGTCGTAATCCATGGCAAGGTTGAGCGTGACATTGAGTGATTTGACAAAGACATCCCGACAGTCAGGATAACCTGAGAAGTCTGTTTCACATACTCCTGTCACAATATCCGTAATTCCACGCTGCTTGGCAAGGACTGCAGCAAAGGACAGAAAGAGGTGATTGCGACCGTCAACGAAGGTATTAGGCACCTCTCCTTCTTTTTGCTCAATTTCTAGATCGGAAGTCAAGGCATTTTCAGTAATTTGTCCTAGCAGAGACATATCTAGGATATGATGGCGAATTCCTTGTTCCTCAGCGATTTCTTTGGCCACTTGAATTTCGAGATGGTGACGTTGGCCATAGGCAAAGGTAACGGCTTCGACCTTTTCATAGTGTTGCTTGGCCCAGAAAAGGCAGGTTGTTGAATCTTGCCCGCCACTAAAGACGACCAAGGCTGATTGACGTTTCATAGTACTCCTTCCAAAATGGGAAATGTTCAGAGCACGCAAAAAGCTCCCTAGAGGGAGCTAAAAAATACCAAGTAGAGGTTTTTTTTAGCGATGGCATGTCCCAAACATCGTGATATTCTAATTACAGTCTAGCATATTTTTTGAAAAATGGCAAAGGGGAAGAAAAAAGAGACCAAATGAATGCACTTGGTCTCTAGTATGATTAACTCAATTCAGCAACGATAGCTTTGATTTGTTCTGCTGTATGAACACCAGCAACTTGTTTAACCACTTGTCCATCTTTTTTGAAAAGAAGAGTAGGGATAGACATGATACCGAATGAACGAGCTGTGTTTGGGTTTTCATCAACGTCCATTTTAACGATCTTCAAGACATCTTCTGAAAGTTCTTCAGACAATTTATCCAAGATTGGACCTTGCATACGACATGGACCACACCAAGTTGCCCAGAAGTCAACCAAGACCAATCCGTCTTTAGTTTCTTGTTCGAATGTTGCATCTGTAATTGCTTTTGCCATAGTATTTCTCCTTTTTAATTATATTGGCTTAAATCTTGTTTCATGAGATAGAAGAAGACATCTCCATAAGTCCCATGGTAGTCCAAATCATGCCCCTTGTAGGTTACTTTTTGGACAGGGTAGTAGTCTGCGACACCAATCAGGCAGGCATGTTGAGAACGTTCAAATTCTTCGTATGACTCGAAGGTCATGGTTCTCTCTTGCTTGCTGGCATCAAGATAAGTGATTTCAATCATAAGATTCTCCTTTGCTAAATCATATCTTCATTTTACTCCTTGGAAAAAGGAATGTCAAGAAAATTGCTTGCGCACGCAAGTTTTTTTTGTAAAAATTTTAGGAAAGCCAACTTGCTTTTGTTTCAAGGCTCTCTTCTACAGCTTTTTGTAGATAGGCAAGAGTTGTCTGACCCTCCTTAGTGAGGCAGATAAAACTAGCTCGTTTGTCCTGGTCGCAGCATCTCCGACTAAGTAAACCGCAGTTCTTGGCTTCTAAGCGAGCCACCATCCGTGAAACAGCACTAGGGCTCAGGTGGAGTTTATCTGGCAAGTCGATTTGTCTTAGGTATTTGCCTTCAGCCTGATTTAGAAAGTGCAAGAGGTAAAATTCCTTGAGTGTCAAGGTTTGTTCACTCTGCTCAGCGATGGTTTCTTCTAAAATAGCTTCTAGCTCTACTTGCCTACGGTTGAAGTCAAACCATTTTTCTAAGTAAGTCATGTCCATCTCCTTTCTATATGCTAGTTATAAACAGATTTGCCTATCTGAGATGCTTGCGCACGCAATTAGTATACAACTTTTTGGAATAGATAGCAAGAAGGATGTTTCTTATATATTTCCTTGAAATTTTCTGAAAAAAGAGTAAACTGGTATGCAGAAAGTCTATTTGTGGAGTTTACAATGAAGTTATATGTTCAGTTAATGATTCTCTTTGTGATTTCTCTAATCGGTGAAGGAATCTCCAGTTTTTTTCATTTGCCCATACCAGGAAGTATCATCGGCTTGATTATTCTGTTTCTAGCCTTGCAGTTCAAGTGGCTGCGTATCCGCCATGTCAATATGGTGGGGAACTTTTTACTGGCCAACATGACCATCCTCTTTCTACCTCCTGCGGTTGGAATTATGGAAAAGTTTGATGTGATTGCTCCCTATCTCTTCCCGATTGTCTTGATTGTCTTTTTTGCAGCAGTAATCAATATCATCTTGATTGCGCTTGTGGTTCAATTTATCAAAAAACGCTATGAAGGTGACTACGAAGAAAGAGGTGCTAAATGAGCGAATTTGTATCCAATCCCCTATTTGGGATTGCTTTGTCAATCTTAGCCTATCTTGGGGGAATGATGATTTTCAGACGCTATCCTCATCCCTTAACGACTCCCTTGTTGCTGTCAGCTGTTTTTATTATCATCTTTCTAAAGGTAACTGGCATTTCCTACCAAGATTACTACCAAGGTGGGGTTTATCTTAATAACTTGATTGTTCCTTCAACAGTGGCTCTAGGAATTCCCCTCTATAAGAGTTTCCACTTGATGAAGCATCATGTTAGGAGTATTTTGCTGGGTAGTTTTCTAGCTGTCATCGTCAATACCACTTTTACAGCCCTAGTCGCAAAAATCTTTGGCATGGACTTTTTCCTAGCTATTTCCCTCTTTCCTAAGTCAGTAACGACCGCTATGGCAGTAGGGATTACAGAAAAGTTGCAGGGCTTGACTACAGTGACCCTAGTAGTTGTCGTAGCGACTGGGATTTTGACCAGCGTTATCGGCCCAACACTTCTAAAGTGGCTAAAAATAGACGATCCAGTAGCGGCTGGACTAGCCCTGGGTGGAACAGGTCACGCCGTTGGAACTGGAACGGCCTTTCGCTATGGACCAGTTGCAGGTGCTATGGGAGGACTAGCCATCGGTGTTACAGGTATTCTCTACGTATTTGTCAGTCCGATCGTAGCCAATTTGATCTTGAGTTAACGCAAAAACCCAGCTCTAGTAGCTGGGCATTTTTTATTGCAAATTAACTTTATTTTTCAAGATATAGTAGGTTCCGAGATAGAAGGCTGCGCTGAGGATGAGGTCTTTAAAGATTTCAGCGGACATCATCATGCTATAATTCAAGCTTGGACTAAACATGTCGACAAATCCAAGGACAATGTGGATAACAATATAAGCTAAGACAGCGAGGGCTGTACGGTATTCATTAAAGAGCTGTCCAATTGAAATAGACAAGTAGATGCAAAGGATGCCTGCTACAGTGCTTATGAAAAATGAAATCAAGGTTAACCAGAAATTCTCGATATAATGTACGAATAAGTAATCAAAAAAGTAGGAATCAACCATATTTGGGTCAATGGTTGCAAAGATAATGTAGATACTTAGGAAAAAAACTGCTGAACTGATTATAGACCAAATGAAGGCTCCCAAGAGTTTGGCTAAGATAATCTGGTGTTCAGATAAAGGTAAGGTTAGAGTGAGATAGCCTTGGCGATCGTAGACACTACCCTTGAAGCGACGGATGATTAAAATCAAGGTTGAAATACTCAAGGTAATAAGTAGTCCACCAAAAACCAGACCTAGAAACACTAACATAATCATTTGTTGATCGGGAGTATCGATGGATTTTAGGGAACTAGCTTGAGCCCCGATAAGGACAGAAAGGGCCAGTACAGCACCATAGAGGGCTAAATACCATTTGTTAACATTTTTAAATTCATAACGAACTAAATTCCAAAACATAATAATCTCCTTTATCTAGGCTTTGAATTCGTGGCGGAAGAGCTGGTCGATAGACTCTCCAGACTCATAGCGAATATCATCAACATTTCCTTGACGGACGACTTTTCCATCCTTGAGGAAGATAATCTCATCCAAGATTGGTTCGATATCTGAAATCAAGTGGGTTGAAATCAAGACAGTTGAAGTTGGAGAGTAGTTGTTAATGATGGTGTTCAAGATATAGTCACGAGCTGCTGGGTCGACACCCCCGATTGGTTCATCAAGCACATATAGACGAGCATCGCGACTCATGACAAGGATCAACTGAACCTTTTCTTTGTTCCCTTTTGAGAGTTTCTTGAAACGGCTATTTTCATCGATGCCAAGGTCACGAAGAAGACCTTGAGCACGTTCCAGATTAAAATCTTGGTAGAAGGTCTTGAAATAAGTGAGAGCTTCCTTGACCTTCATTTGCTCGTTTAGATAGGTCGTATCAGGCAGATAAGAAACAATCGCTTTAGTTGCTGGGCTTGGTTCCATACCATTGATAAGGATACGCCCTTCCTCTGGCTGCAGCAAGCCGTTGATTAGTTTAATCAAGGTTGTCTTTCCAGAACCGTTTGGACCAAGGAGGCCAACGATTTTTCCAGCTGGAATTTCAAGGGAAACATTTGTAAGAGCAGGACTTGCTCCATAGGATTTTGACACATTTTCAAATGCTAACAAGGTCATAGTTTAAACTCCTTCAATATAATCTCTCAAAACAGTCGGTAGTTCTTCTTTTTCATAGCCGAATTCTACCATGCCTGTTACAAACTGTTGCAGCTGTTCTTCTGACAGTTGCTTACGGGATTGGAGGATCAAGTCCAAATCCTCTGTGACAAAGCGTCCAGATGTTCGCTTGGTATAGACAAAGCCTTCTCTCTCCAAGTCCGATAGGGCGCGCTGGATGGTGTTGGGATTGACACCTGCCTCGCTAGCTAATTCTCTAACGGTTGGAAGTTGTTGATTGGGCTCGAGTTTATGGGAAATAATCTGCAATTTGATTTTCTCCATAATCTGCAAATAAATGGGTTTATTGTTATCAAATGTCCAAGACATCACGATCTCCTTTCTAATTACTTTTGTGTTAATTCAATAATACAACAAAACAAAAAACTTGTCAAGCCAAAAGGAGAATTATTTTGGGAATCTCTTAAAAAATGGTATAATGAAAAGAAAACGACAAGGAGGGAAAGGCATGCGTTGTCCAAAATGTGGCGCTACAAAATCAAGTGTGATCGATAGTCGCCAGGCTGAAGAAGGAAATACAATCAGAAGAAGACGTGAGTGTGAAGAGTGCCAGCATCGGTTTACAACCTATGAACGTGTTGAAGAGAGAACACTGGTTGTGGTCAAAAAAGATGGTACACGGGAACAATTTTCAAGAGATAAAATCTTTAACGGGATTATTCGCTCAGCCCAGAAACGTCCAGTGTCTAGTGATGAGATTGGCATGGTAGTCAATCGCATCGAACAAAAACTCCGTAGTCGCAATGAAAACGAAATTCAGAGTGAGGATATTGGTTCCTTGGTTATGGAAGAGTTGGCAGAGTTAGATGAGATTACTTATGTACGTTTTGCCAGTGTTTACCGTAGCTTTAAGGATGTGAGTGAGCTTGAAAGCCTACTCCAGCAGATCACACAATCCTCTAAAAAGAAAAAGGAAAAATAAATGAAGCCAAATGACCGTTTTTCTTTTGTAAAGAATAATCGGGTGTCGCAAGATACCTCATCAATGGTGCAGTGTTACCTCCCGATTATCGGTCAGGAGGCGCTGAGCCTCTATCTTTATGCTGTGACTTTTTGGGATGATGGTCAAAAGGAGCATCTCTTTGCAGCTATGCTCAACCATCTGAATTTTGGGATGGATAGTCTTTTAAAGGCTTTTAAAACTCTGACAGCTATGAAATTGGTGACCCTCTATCAGCAGGGGGATACCTATAATTTGTTACTCCATTCTCCCTTATCAACTCAAGAATTTTTACAACATACAGTTTATCGGACCTTGTTAGAAAAAATGATTGGGGATAGTGCGGTTGCAGCCATGAGACAGGAAAGTGTTGAAGGGGAACCTATCTCGGTGGCCTTGAATCAAATCTTCCCTCAGTTATCCGAGTCTGCGAGTCAAGAAACCTCTAGCAGTCAGCCTGCAGTAGATGATTTTGATTTGGAGCATTTCCGTCAGCTCATGGCCCGTGATGGTCTTCGCTTTCAAGATGAGACTTCGGATGTTTTGGGCTTGTTTGCAATAGCAGACGAGCAAAAGTGGACCTGGTTTGAAACTTATCAAGTAGCCAAAGCGACAGCAGTGTCGCAAGTGATTTCTGTCAAACGCATCCGTGAAAAGATAGCGCAAAAGCCTGTGACTTCTGACTTTAGTCCCAAGGAGGCAACCATTATCCGAGAGGCTAAGAGAAAGACAGCCTTACAGTTCCTTGCTGAAATCAAGCAGACCCGCAAAGGAAGTATTACCCAAACTGAACGGGACCTGCTCCAGCAGATGGCAGCCTTGGGTTTGCTGGATGAAGTGATCAATGTTATCCTGCTCCTGACCTTTAATAAGGTTGATTCAGCCAATATCAATGAAAAATACGCCATGAAGGTGACTAATGACTACGCCTATCAAAATATTCGTAGTGCCGAGGAGGCTGTCCTCCGTATTCGTGAACGTGGCCAAAAAGCAAAAACGCAAAAGCAGAATCAGACTGCCCCAGCAAAAACCAATGTGCCTAAATGGAGCAATCCTGAATATAAGAATGAAACCAGCGAAGAAACTCGCTTAGAACTAGAACGTAAGAAAAAAGAAATGTTAGCTCGATTAGAAAAAGGAGGAGACTAGATGGAAAGTGTCGGAGACGTACTCAAGCGTCAACCAAGCCGATTTCAGTATCAGGATTTGGTCCAGCAAATTGTGAAAGACCCTGATGTTGCGGCCTTTATCCAGAAAGAATCTCTCAGTCAGGAGGAGTTGAACCGAAGTATTTCCAAGTTTAACCAATATATCACTGAGAGAGATAAGTTCCTCCGAGGAGATACAGACTATATCGCGCGTGGCTACAAGCCTATCCTAGTCATGAACCATGGCTATGCAGATGTCTCTTATGAGGAAACTCCGGAGCTAATCGCGGCAGAAAAAGAAGCGGCGATTAAAAATCGTCTCAAGCTAATCAATCTTCCAGCTAGCCTCAAAAAAGCCAGTCTAGCTCAAGTAGATTTAGATGATTTGGGGCGCTTGTCCGTTTTTGAAAAGCTCCTAGCCTTTGTGGAGCAATATCCAGCTATTCGAAAAGGTCTGTACTTATATGGAGACTTTGGTGTGGGTAAAAGTTTCATGGTGGCTGCCCTAGCCCATGATTTGTCAGAAAAACGTGGCGTTTCATCAACTCTCCTCCACTATCCGAGCTTTGTCATTGATGTCAAAAATGCTATTGGGGATGGCTCTGTCAAAACCTTGGTAGATGAAATCAAGCTGGCAGAAGTTCTGATTTTGGATGATATCGGTGCTGAGCAATCAACACCGTGGGTCCGTGATGAAATCTTGCAGGTGATTCTTCAGTATCGCATGCAGGAAGATTTACCGACTTTCTTTACTTCAAACTTCAATTTTGAAGATTTGGAAAAACATTTTGCAAAAGGCAAGAACGGAAATGACGAAACTTGGGAAGCCAGACGTGTCATGGAACGTATCCGTTACCTTGCTGAAGAAACACAACTAAAAGGAGAAAACCGTCGATGACAGAAACAATCAAATTAATGAAGGCTCATACTTCAGTGCGTAGATTTAAGGAGCAAGAGATTCCCCAAGAAGATTTAAATACCATTTTGTCTGCAGGACAAATGGCTTCTTCTTGGAAAAATTTCCAATCGTATTCTGTGATTGTAGTTAGAAGTCAAGAAAAGAAGGATGCCTTATTTGAGTTAGTTCCTCAAGAAGCGATTCGCCAGTCTGCAGCCTTTCTCCTCTTTGTCGGTGACCTAAACCGTGCAGAAAAAGGAGCCCGTCTTCATACGGATGTTTTCCAACCTCAAGGGGTGGAAGGACTCCTCATCACTTCAGTAGATGCTGCGCTTGCTGGGCAAAATACCTTGCTTGCGGCAGAAAGCCTAGGCTACGGAGGAGTGATTATCGGTTTGGTGCGTTACAAGTCTGTTGAATTAGCAGAATTGTTCAAGCTTCCTGACTATACCTATCCAGTATTTGGGATTGCACTAGGTGTGCCAAATCAAAAGCATGATGTAAAACCAAGATTGCCACTTGAGAATGTTGTCTTTGAGGAAGAATACCAAGAACAGTCAACGGAGGCTATTGAAGCCTATGACCGTGTACAGACTGAATATGCAGGTGCGCGTGCGACTACAACTTGGAGTCAACGTTTGGCAGAGCAATTCGGTAATCCAGAACCAAGCTCGACTCGAGAAAATCTTGAGCAGAAGAAGTTATTGTAGAAAGTGAGAAAACATGGCCTTACCAACTGTTGCCATTGTGGGACGTCCCAATGTTGGGAAATCAACCCTATTTAACCGTATCGCGGGAGAGCGCATCTCAATCGTAGAAGATGTTGAAGGTGTAACGCGAGATCGTATTTATGCCACAGGTGAGTGGCTTAACCGTTCTTTTAGTATGATTGATACTGGGGGGATCGATGATGTCGATGCTCCGTTTATGGAACAAATCAAACACCAGGCAGAAATTGCCATGGAAGAAGCAGATGTTATCGTCTTTGTCGTGTCTGGTAAAGAAGGAATTACAGATGCGGACGAATACGTTGCCCGTAAACTTTATAAAACTCATAAACCAGTTATCTTAGCCGTTAACAAGGTTGACAATCCAGAGATGCGAAATGATATCTATGATTTCTATGCTCTAGGATTGGGTGAACCGCTACCGATTTCATCTGTTCATGGTATCGGGACAGGGGATGTGCTGGATGCTATTGTGGAAAATCTCCCACATGAAGTTGAAGAAGAAAATCCAGATGTTATCAAATTCAGCTTGATTGGACGTCCAAATGTTGGAAAATCTAGCTTGATCAATGCCATTTTGGGAGAAGATCGCGTCATTGCCAGCCCTGTCGCTGGTACTACTCGTGATGCCATTGACACTCATTTTACAGATGCTGACGGTCAAGAGTTTACCATGATTGATACTGCTGGTATGCGTAAATCTGGTAAAGTCTATGAAAATACTGAGAAATACTCTGTCATGCGTGCCATGCGTGCTATTGACCGTTCAGATGTAGTTTTGATGGTCCTCAATGCCGAAGAAGGTATTCGTGAGTATGACAAGCGTATCGCTGGATTTGCCCATGAAGCTGGTAAAGGGATGATTATCGTGGTCAATAAGTGGGATACTCTTGAAAAAGATAACCATACTATGAAAAACTGGGAGGAAGATATCCGTGAGCAGTTCCAATACCTGCCTTACGCACCGATTATCTTTGTATCAGCTTTGACCAAGCAACGTCTCCACAAGTTGCCTGAGATGATCAAGCGAATCAGCGAGAGTCAAAATACCCGTATTCCATCAGCTGTCTTGAATGATGTGATTATGGATGCTATCGCCATCAATCCAACACCGACCGACAAAGGAAAACGCCTCAAGATTTTCTATGCGACTCAAGTGGCAACCAAACCACCAACCTTTGTTATCTTTGTCAACGAAGAAGAACTCATGCACTTTTCTTACTTGCGTTTCTTGGAAAATCAAATTCGCAAGGCCTTTGTCTTTGAAGGGACACCGATTCATCTGATCGCAAGAAAACGGAAGTAGTGGATGTAAAAAAACGATAGAACATCAAGACTTGTTCTATCGATAATCTACCCCATCAAATCATTTGCAAAAGATGTGAACAGGATTTGGTTTGTAGGATATTATTGAAATTGAAAAAGGATGGAATGATTTTCCATCCTTTTTTATAGCGGAATAAATCTATATTCCTAGGGGGACAATATTTATACTCAATGAAAATCAAAGAGCAAACTAGGAAGCGAGCCGCAGGCTGTACTTGAGTACGGCAAGACGAAGCTGACGTGGTTTGAAGAGATTTTCGAAGAGTATTAATCTTTCTTACCTTTTAGTAAGAAGGTAGCCGATAAGGCTAGGCTGAGACTTGCCATAAAGAGGAGAGGGCTAGCTTGTTCACCTGTGGCTGGGAGTTGTTTGTCATTCGTAGAAACCTGATCATTGGCTTCATTACTTTCAACCAATGGTTTTGTGGTTTCTAGGTTTCTTTCTTCCGTATGAGCTGGGACAGGTTTAACAGTTGAGCCTTCTGTCTTGTAAACAATAGCGTAAGTGCTCACGTCAAAAGTAATAAACTCAATCATACCGTCTCGAATGGTGAATTCTTGTGGTTTTAATTCATTTGTTGAAGTTAATTGATAGAGTTCTTGAATATCACCGGATACTGGTAGTCGAACGAGTACAGCACCTTTGGCTTGAACTGGCTGTCCATCTTTATCCTTGAGTTGAAGAGTGTAAGCATCGTATTTCTTGCCCAAGAGTTCTTTGTTTTCAACTTTTTGACTGTCGAGGTAGCTTGCGCCTCCTAGTTCAGTTGTTCCACTGATAACTTGAACTCTTGTAGTCTTGTCTTTCAATACTTTGAGTTTAAACTCAGGAACTGTGTTACTTGGCGCGGCTTGACCACTACCTGTCCCGATAGGGCCAGTATATTCAGGTCTTTCCACAGTAGGTGCTTTCTGATCCCCAGTTGTTCCGATAGGACCAGTGTATTCAGGTCTTTCTACAGTAGGCGCCTCCTGATCCCCAGCAGTTCCGATAGGACCAGTGTATTCAGGTCTTTCCGCAGTAGGTGCCTCCTGATCCCCAACAGTTCCGATAGGACCAGTGTATTCAGGTCTTTCCGCAGTAGGTGCTTCTTGATCCCCAGCAGTTCCGATGGGGTCAGTGTATTCAGGTCTTTCCACAGTAGGCGCTTCCTGTTCCCCAGCAGTTCCGATAGGACCAGTGTATTCAGGTCTTTCTACAGTAGGCGCTTCCTGCTCCCCAGCAGTTCCGATAGGACCAGTGTATTCAGGTCTTTCCACAGTAGGTGGCTCCTGCTCCCCAGCAGTACCAATAGGATCTGTGTACTCAGGAATGGTTACTACTGGAGCAGGCTCATCCCCTTTACTTGTTTGAATTTTTTCTTCCACTGGACTGGTTTCATCCTTAGGAAATACTGTTACAACAGAGCTGCTGATTGTTTTTCCTTGGATAGCATAAGCTTCTATCGGATTGCCAGCTTTACGATCTGTAGTTTCAGGAATATCCAGTTGTACCTTATTATCCTTGATGGTTAATACCGTTTGTTCGCCAGATGTAACAAGATGGTCGTCATCGACTTTTCTGAGTAGAAGAGGATCTTTGATACCAGGGAAGGTCACAGCAACAGCATCCCAATTACCAGTTGGTAGGGTTAAGGTAACAGTCTTATCTTTGGACTTAATAGGATCAAGGCTTGGACTATCGAGAGACACAGATGGTGCTTTTAAGATATCAAAGGAATCAAGAGAGATTTTCTTTCGCCCTTCTGGAGAATCTGGATCTACTTTCAAAGTTAGGACGTGATCACCATCAGCTAGATTTGTGAATTCGCCAATCAAAGCACCTTTTTCTGTTGCTCCTGGAGTGAAGAAGTCAAGGGCTGGCATCTCTTTGCCATCCAGTGTGACAAGTGCCTTGCCTAGTGATGCTGTTTTTAATCCATAGATTCGGATACCTGTTCCAGAGAATGGGATGGTTGCTATGGCTTCAGAAGCGAGGCTATCATCAGCGTTGATGTCGGCATACTTCTCTGTAGAAGCATAGAGCTCTGCATCGCTCCAATCCTTAAACATGGAACCATACTGGATACGAGGGTCACGGTCGTCGATCTTCTCAACAGCTTCTCCTTGTCCTGGGAAAACCTTGAAGTAATCAAGAGAAATTTTTGCACGCTCATTGACACGTCCTTTGTGCTCGCGCTTAACAGTGATGGTCATCAAATGAGGACCTGAGGATAGATTTGTGTAACGTCCTATCAATACACCTTTTTCAGTTGCTCCTGCTGTATAGAAGTCAAGTTCTTCAACAGATTTGCCATCAATTTTAACATCGGCAAGTCCCAATTGAGATGACTTGAGACCGTAAATTTCAATACCAGGTCCATTGAATGGAATGGTTGCAGTCGCATCTTTATCAGAATAATTTCCATTTGAGATATCAGCGTATTTCTCTGTTCCACCAAATAGTTCTGTGTCAGACCAATTTCCAAAGGCAGAGCCGTACTGGATGCGTTTGTCACGGTCATCTACCAACTCACTAAAGGAATCAATAGAAGCAGGATCTGAAACTGGTGTTGAACGTTCGCCCATCATAGCTTTAACAGTATAGGTATAGGCATGGCTAGAATCAATTGAGCGATCGATAAAGTGAGTTCGGTTGGTGATAAACTCACGTAGGGTAGAAGCTTGGCTATTTTCATCTTTGCTTTCTCGTCGGATGACATAATGACTTGCTCCCTTGACTGGGTTAAAGTCAAGTTCAGCCGTCATGGCATCTTTTCGAACAGCTGTCAAACGAGTCACACGTCCAGGGAAGTTTTCAAAGGTAATGACGTCGCCTTTTTGGGTAGCAAGCTGAATACGGTTGTCTTTGATGCGGCTTGCTTGCACTTCCTTACCGTTAACCTTAACAAGGCTAGCTTCGATATTTGGATAGTCTACAACCAAATCTCCACCAACATTTGAAAGGAAGGTGAGGGATTCAAGATTCTTTTCTTGCCATTTCATGCTGACTTCAAAGTTGCCACGTGCTACAAGACCAGAAACTTGCCCGTCTTTCCAAGCATCTGGAAGGGCTGGTAATGGTGCGATATAACCTGTGTGAGACTGAAGGAGCATTTCTGCCATACCGCTGGTTGCGCCAAAGTTACCATCAATTTGGAAAGGCGCGTGCGTATCCCAGAGGTTTTCTAGGGTTGAAGATTTGAGCTGTTCAGCCAATAAACGGTGGGCACGATTTCCATCTAGGAGACGAGCCCAAAGGTTGATTTTATTAGCCTTAGACCATCCAGTACCACCATCTCCACGGTGATTCAAGCTAGCACGCGCAGCCTCAAGGTACTCAGGTTGATCCTTGCTAAATAGGGTACCAGGGAAGAGTCCGACCAGATGAGAAACGTGACGGTGGTGATTTTCAATACCTTCGTTTGTGAATTGAGGGCTGTCTTCCTCAAACCACTCCTTGATACGACCATCTTGGTTGATATGAAGTGGTTTTAACTTATCGAATTTAGCCTTAACTTCTGTTACAAGGTCTTGATCCACTTTCAGATGGTTAGCTACTTCCATGTAGTCGTGGAAAAGTTGCCAAACTAGAGACTGGTCGAAGGTATTCCCAATAGTGATAGTTCCATGCTCTGGTGAGTAGGATGGAGAAGAAACCCAGCGGTCACTAGCTTTGTCGTAGTGCAAGAAGGAATTCCAGAACTTGGCTGTTTCCTTGAGCATTGGATAAATCTTTTCTTTAAGATAAGTTTCATCCTTGGTGAATTTGTAGTAGTCATAGACGTTCTGCATCATCCAAGCATTGGCAGCAGGAGACCAGCCCCAATAGTAATTCCAACCAGGAGTTGTCCAGCCGAATGGCGTTGCTTGGGTATGAACCAACCAACCATTTTCTTGACCTTCTTTGGATTCGATACCTGCGTATTCTTTAGCAGCGATACGACCATAATAGCGCATATCATCAATATAATTGATCATTGGCTTGGCAGTTTCAGCAAGATTGCTCATGTAGGCAGGCCAGTAGTTCATCTGTAGGTTGACATTGAGGTGATAGTCAGAGTTCCATGGTGGATTATCTACAGCGTTCCAGACTCCTTGCAAGTTTGCTGGAAGTGCATCTGTCCGGTTACGAGAAGAACTGATGAGGAGGTAACGTCCGTACTGGAAGAAGAGTTCTTCTAGCTTTTGGCCTTTTGTTGGATTATAGGTATGAAGAGCTTCTTTTGTAGTTTGATTAGACTTGCTACCACCGAGGTTTAATTGAACACGATTGAAAAGGCTTTGGTAATCCTTAATGTGATCATTTTTCAGAGTTTCATAGTCTTTGGCTTTAGCAGCTTCAACGATAGATTTGACAGTTTTCTCTACGTCAATATCCTTGCGGTAATTGGTTTTCGGATTTTGAGCAAAATTAGTCTTGGCACTGAGTAGCAGTGTTGCATAGCTTGCTCCTGTAACTGTCAAATAGCCATCTTGAGCAGTGACTTGTCCATCTGTCTTGATACCAAGATAAGAGGCAAATTTAAGACCGTTGTCTTTGACAGTTCCCTTGAGCAAAATACCATTAGAATCAACGCTAACAGTCCCTTGTTTGTATTTAGAATTATCCCAAGAATACTGTCCATTAGCAATTAGGTCTTCTGTTAAGCTATTCCAAAGCGTAAAATCAAGGGTCTTATCTCCCTTTTTAGTCAAGTGGGTAACAGTGACGTCATCTGGATAACTAGAGAAGGTCTCACGTTTGAAGCTTGTCCCGTCTTGGGTATAGGAGGTAGTTGTGATAGCTTCTGAAATGTCTAAGCCACGATGATAGTCAGTAACATTTTCCAAGCCCTTCTTCTGGTTATTAAAGACCATAAAGACATCGCCGAAGGCTAGGTAGCGACCGTATTGGGCATTGTTTGGCCCAACGAGATTTCTTTCAGCTAGGCGTTTTGCTTTTTGACGGTCTCCGTCTTCTAAGGCCTTACGGATTTCTGCTAAGACTTTGTAGCGGTCCTTGTAGTTTCCTCCATTGTAGTCTTGACTATCTGGCTGTGGGCCTCCAGACCAAAGTGTTTTTTCGTTGTACTGGATTCTTTCTTCACTGATGAGTCCGAAAACCTTGGCACCCATTTCTCCATTTCCGACTGGCAGGGCTTGTTTTTCCCATCCATCATAGGAAGGAGCAGTTGGTTGGTTGTAATGTAGTTCGTAATGTTCTTGCTTGTTCACAGGAAGTTCTGGTTTCTCGCTCTCCTTATTGTCAGCAGGGGCGGTAGTAGCACTTGTCTCTGACTGACTACTAGTTTGAGGTAGTTCTGTCCCTGGGTTTGTTTGCTTTTCAGCTGATTCAGCTACAGGCTGAGTCTCTGTGTTAGAAGTAACAACTTCCTCAACTTTGGTATCCGGTTTAGCAGAGGTTTCAGTAATGGTTGCCTCACTTTCCGGAATCTCGACACCATCAGCGGCTACACCCTGTGCTGCTAAAAAAACAGCACCAAGTAAAACAGAGGCAGCTCCGACACTTAGTTTGCGGATGCTATACTTACAGGATTTTTCCCAATATCTCTTATCCACAAAATTCTCCTTTCTCAAATCTGTAAGCGCATACATTCTCTTTTAAAAAAATAAGTCTTGCAGAAATATGTGTGATTTTTTTCAGATAATCTTAATATAACAAATAAACAAAACTATTGCAAGGGCTTTCAGGAAAAATGGACTTATTTTACCAAATTTTAGTTCTTTTTAAGTCTATTGAAAAAGATCAGAGATAAAAAATAATCTGAGTAATTACCAACCCTTATGAAAGCGTAACTCAAACTAGTCAGGCGTGGGACTTTATGGTATAATATAGAAGATTCAAAAAGAAACAGGAGAAATGTTATGAACCTTATTTTAGCAATTGTATTGATTCTTTTAGCTTTTCTAGGAGGAGCTCTTGGAGGTATGTACTTGGTGCGCAAGCAAATCGAAAAAGAATTTGCGGATAACCCACGTTTGAACGCAGAAGCAGTTCGTACTCTGTTGAGTGCAAACGGTCAAAAGCCAAGCGAAGCTAAAGTACAACAAGTTTACCACCAAATCATTCGCCAACAAAAAGCAGCCCTTGCTAACAATAAAAAGAAATAAATAGGAAAAGTCTGGGATGAAAGTTCCAGACTTCTCACTATGTTTGACTGATATTTAGAGACAAGACTTTTTCCTTGCATTCTATTGATATTTGATTATGATTAAGAGGGAGACAGTCGGGAACTACCCAGTCTGTCAGAAATTTCAGGAAGAAATGTAATGATAATGAACTATCAATCAGAAAAAATACTAGAAAGAAGACTGTATGGATAATCGACCAATTGGTTTTTTGGATTCGGGTGTCGGGGGCTTGACGGTTGTGCGTGAACTCATGCGCCAGCTTCCTCATGAAGAAATCGTCTATATTGGAGATTCGGCACGGGCTCCCTATGGTCCCCGTCCTGCTGAGCAGATTCGTGAATATACTTGGCAGCTGGTCAACTTTCTTTTGACCAAGGATGTTAAGATGATTGTCATTGCTTGTAATACAGCAACGGCAGTCGTCTGGGAAGAGATTAAAGCTAAGTTGGATATTCCGGTGCTGGGTGTGATTTTGCCTGGTGCATCAGCAGCTATCAAAGCAAGTCAGGGTGGGAAAATCGGTGTGATTGGAACTCCAATGACGGTAAAATCAGATATTTATCGACAAAAGATTCATGATCTAGACCCAGATTTACAAGTGGAAAGCTTGGCTTGCCCTAAGTTTGCTCCCTTGGTCGAGTCAGGAGCCCTATCGACCAGTGTGACCAAGAAAGTCGTTTATGAAACCTTGCGTCCCTTAGTCGGAAAAGTAGATAGCTTGATTTTAGGCTGTACCCATTATCCGCTCCTTAGACCTATCATCCAAAATGTCATGGGGCCTAAGGTTCAGCTGATCGATAGTGGAGCTGAGTGTGTACGTGATATCTCAGTCTTGCTCAATTACTTTGAGATTAACCGTAGCCGAGATGCGGCGCCCCTTCAACACCGTTTTTATACAACTGCAAATAGCCAAAGTTTTGCCCAGATAGGAGCAGAATGGCTGGAAAAAGAGATTCATGTGGAGCATGTAACATTATGACAAACAAAATTTATGAATACAAGGACAACCAGGACTGGTATGTCGGGTCCTACAGTGTTTTTGGTGGCATTCGGACTTTGACGGATGATGACTTAGCGTTTCCTTTGTTTGATTTAGCCAAAATCTTTCGAGATGAGGAGCGAGGCTTTCCACTTTCAGTCACCGTTTTACGATATGGTTCAGCCTATCGACTACTCTCCTTTGTGGTAGATATTCTCAACCAAGAAGCGAATCGAAACTTGGAAGTCATTCAACGTCAAGGTGCCTTGCTCTTAGTTGAAAATGGTCAACTTCTGCATGTCGAATTGCCTAAAGAAGGAGTCAACGTTCAAGATTTCTTTGAGACAAATAAGGTCAGAGAAACCTTGTTGATTGCGACTCGTAACGAAGGTAAGACCAAGGAATTTCGAGCTATTTTTGACAAACTTGGTTATGATGTGGAGAACCTTAATGACTATCCAGACCTACCTGAAGTAGCAGAAACAGGCATGACCTTCGAAGAAAATGCTCGCCTTAAGGCAGAAACCATCTCTAAATTAACAGGCAAGATGGTTTTAGCTGATGACTCTGGTCTTAAAGTTGATGTCCTCGGTGGATTACCAGGTGTCTGGTCGGCTCGATTTGCAGGAGTAGGGGCTACTGACCAAGAAAACAATGCTAAACTCTTGCATGAGTTGGCTATGGTCTTTGAACTCAAGGACCGTTCAGCTCAATTCCATACAACCCTGGTCGTAGCTAGCCCAGGTAAGGAAAGCTTGGTTGTCGAAGCTGACTGGCCAGGTTATATTAATTTTGAACCTAAGGGTGAAAATGGCTTTGGTTATGATCCGCTCTTCTTAGTAGGAGAAACTGGCAAATCATCAGCTGAATTAACCCTCGAAGAAAAAAATAGTCAATCCCACCGTGCCTTAGCCGTTAAGAAACTTTTGGAGGTATTTCCATCATGGCAAAGCAAACCATCATTGTAATGAGTGACTCCCACGGAGATAGCTTGATTGTAGAAGAAATCCGTGACCGCTATCTGGGGAAAGTCGATGCTATTTTTCACGATGGTGACTCGGAACTTCGCCCAGACTCACCACTCTGGGAAGGAATCCAAGTAGTCAGAGGAAACATGGACTTTTATTCAGATTATCCAGAACGTTTGGTGACTCAACTGGGCCCTACCAAGATTATCCAGACTCATGGACATTTGTTTGATATTAACTTCAATTTCCAAAAGCTTGATTTTTGGGCCCAAGAGGAAGACGCAGATATCTGTCTTTATGGGCACTTGCATGTTCCAAATGCTTGGATGGAAGGAAAGACCCTCTTCCTAAATCCTGGTTCTATCAGTCAGCCACGTGGAACCATCAGAGAATGTCTCTATGCCCGTGTAGAGATTGATGATAGCTACTTTAAAGTGGACTTTTTGACACGTAACCATGAGGTCTATCCAGGTTTATCCAAGGAGTTTGCTCGATGATTGCCAAGGAGTTTGAACAGTTTTTACTGGAGCAAGAGGAAACCTTTTTAACTCCTGCTGAAAATTTGGCTGTACTCATTGATAGCCACAATGCAGATCATGCAATTCTCCTCCTTAGCCAGATGACCTATACCAGAGTGCCAGTAGTGACTGATGAGAAAGAATTTGTCGGAACCATTGGACTTAGAGACATTCTGGCCTACCAGATGGAGCAGGGCTTGAGTCAGGAAGCTATGGCAGACACGGATATTGTACATATGACCAAGAAGGACGTAGCAGTTGTCAGTCCAGACTATACACTGACGGATGTTTTACATAAGTTAGTGGATGAGTCTTTTCTACCAGTCGTTGACAAGGATGGTATCTTCCAAGGCATTATCACACGGAAATCAATCCTTAAGGCTGTCAATGCTCTCTTGCATGACTTTAGTAAGGGATATGAGATTCGAAGCAAATGAGAGAAGGAATTTCAGCATTTTTAGAAGAAAAACAAGGTTTGTCTGTAAATTCTAAGCAATCCTATAAGTATGACTTGGAGCAGTTTTTAGATTTGATTGGAGAACGAATCTCTGAGACAAGTTTAAAAATCTACCAAGCTCAACTATCAAATTTTAAAATCAGTGCCCAAAAGCGTAAGGTTTCTGCTTGCAATCAATTTCTTTACTTTTTATACCAGAAGGGGGAAATTGGTACCTTTTATCGTTTAGAATTGCCGAAACAAGCTGAGAAAAAGCAAGTTCAGTCAGAACTTTTAGACCTCAGCTCTTTCTGGCCAGAAAGTGCCTATCCAGAGGGACGTTTAATAGCTTTATTGATAGTTGAATTGGGCCTCTTACCAAGTGAAATTCTAGCCTTAAAAACAAGTGATGTGAACCTAGATTTTCAAGTGTTGAGAGTCAATAAAGCTTCTCAACAAAGAATCTTGAGCCTTCCCACAAACCTGCTTGCGGAGTTAGAACCCTTGATGGGGCAGACCTACCTCTTTGAAAAAGCTGGGAAGCCATACTCCCGTCATTGGGCCTTTCGTCAGTTAGAAGCCTTTCTAAAGGAAAAAGGTTTTTCAGACTTATCTGCCCAAGGATTGAGAGAACAGTTTATATTAAGACAAATCGAAGAAAAGGTTGACTTGTACGAAATTGCTAAAAAATTAGGATTAAAGACAGTCATGACCTTGGAAAAATATAGATAATGGATATTAAATTAAAAGATTTTGAAGGGCCTTTGGATCTTCTTTTGCACTTGGTTTCAAAGTACCAGATGGATATCTATGATGTGCCGATTACAGAGGTTATCGAGCAATATTTAGCCTATATCTCGACATTACAAGCTATGCGTTTGGAAGTCGCAGGTGAGTACATGCTTATGGCTAGCCAACTCATGCTAATCAAGAGTCGCAAGCTCTTGCCAAAGGTTGCAGAAGTGACAGACCTAGAGGATGACCTAGAGCAGGACCTCCTTTCTCAAATCGAAGAATACCGCAAGTTTAAACTTTTGGGAGAGCGTTTGGAAGTGAAGCACCAGGAACGAGCTCAGTATTACTCGAAAGCACCTACAGAGCTGATTTATGAGGATGCTGAACTTGTCCATGATAAGACGACGATTGATCTTTTCTTATCCTTTTCAAACTTGCTTTCCAAGAAAAAAGAAGAATTCTCGCAAAATCATACAACCATTTTACGAGATGAGTATAAGATTGAGGATATGATGGTTATCGTTCGAGAAGCCTTGGTTGACGGAGAGCAATTGTGCTTGCAGGATTTGTTTAAAGAAACCAAGGATTTACAAGAGGTTATCACGATCTTTTTAGCGACCTTGGAGTTGATTAAAACCCAAGAAATTCTCTTAATTCAAAAAGAGAGCTTTGGAGATATCTATCTCCTGAAAAAGAATGAGGAAAATCAAGTAGAGCAGAGTCGATCTTGATAGAGAGGAAATATGAGTACTTTAGCAGAAATAGAAGCGCTCTTGTTTGTAGCGGGTGAAGAGGGGATTAGGATTCGCCAGTTGGCTGAGCTCCTTTCTTTGCCACCGACTGGGATTCAGCAGAGTCTAGAAAAATTAGCCAAAAAGTATGAAAAAGACCAGGATTCTAGTCTAGCCTTGATTGAGACAGGTGGTGCTTATAGATTGGTAACCAAGGCTCAATTTGCAGGTGTTTTGAAAGAATACTCTAAGGCACCCATCAACCAGAGCCTATCTCGAGCTGCCCTTGAAACCCTGTCCATCATTGCTTACAAGCAGCCTATCACACGGATAGAGATCGATGCTATTCGGGGGGTTAATTCAAGTGGAGCGCTAGCTAAGTTGCAAGCCTTTGACTTGATAAAAGAAGACGGGAAAAAAGAGGTTCTTGGACGCCCTAATCTCTATGTAACGACGGATTATTTCCTAGATTACATGGGCATTAACCATTTGGAAGAGTTGCCCGTGATTGATGAGCTTGATATTCAAGCACAAGAAAGCCAATTATTTGGTGAAAGGATAGAAGAAGATGAGAATCAATAAATATATTGCCCACGCAGGTGTGGCCAGTAGGAGAAAAGCAGAAGAGTTGATCAAGCAAGGCTTGGTAACTGTCAATGGCCAAGTAGTGCGTGAACTAGCGACTACTATCAAGTCAGGCGACAAGGTCGAAGTTGAAGGACAACCAATCTATAACGAAGAAAAGGTCTACTATCTGCTCAATAAACCACGCGGAGTGATTTCCAGTGTGACAGATGACAAGGGTCGTAAGACAGTTGTAGATCTCTTACCCAATGTTAAAGAGCGTATCTACCCTGTGGGACGTTTGGACTGGGATACGTCTGGAGTTTTGATTTTGACCAATGATGGAGACTTTACAGATGAGATGATTCACCCTCGTAATGAGATTGACAAGGTCTATGTTGCGCGTGTGAAAGGAATTGCCAACAAAGAAAATCTTCGTCCCTTGACTCGAGGGGTTGAGATTGATGGCAAGAAAACCAAGCCAGCTGTTTATGAGATTCTTAAAGTAGATCCAGTTAAAAACCGTTCAGTTGTACAGTTGACAATCCATGAGGGACGCAATCACCAGGTCAAAAAAATGTTTGAAGCGGTTGGTCTCCAAGTAGATAAACTTTCTCGAACTCGTTTTGGTCATCTAGACTTGACAGGACTTCGTCCAGGAGAATCACGCCGTCTCAATAAAAAAGAAATCAGCCAACTACACACCATGGCTGTAACAAATAATAAATAATGAAAAAAATCTTAATTGCGCCAGTGCGCTTTTACCAACGCTTTATCTCGCCAGCTTTTCCACCGTCTTGCAGATTTGAGCCTACTTGTTCAAACTATATGATTCAGGCTATTGAAAAACATGGATTCAAGGGAGTTTTGATGGGCTTGGCTAGGATATTACGTTGCCATCCTTGGTCTGAAACGGGTAAAGATCCAGTACCAGACTACTTTTCATTAAAGCGAAATACAAGAGAAGAAGGATCACATTTGTGATTCTTTTATTGTTGTAAGAGTAAGTTACTTGGTAAAATGTTGATTTCCACTACCTTTATCCTATAAAAAGTGGTAAAATGGTTGAAAGAAAGAAGGGATAGAAATGACAACATTATTTTCTAAAATCAAAGAAGTAACAGAACTTTCCGCTATCTCAGGTCATGAAGCACCTGTTCGCGCTTATCTTCGTGAAAAAATAACCCCTCACGTGGATGAAGTTGTGACTGATGGCTTGGGTGGTATTTTTGGGGTTAAACACTCAGAAGTTGAAAATGCACCTCGTGTCTTGGTAGCCTCTCACATGGATGAAGTTGGTTTTATGGTTAGTGAAATCAAGCCAGACGGAACCTTCCGAGTAGTCAGCATTGGTGGTTGGAACCCTATGGTTGTCAGCAGCCAACGCTTTAAACTCTTTACACGTGAAGGACGTGAGATTCCAGTAATTTCAGGTTCAGTTCCTCCACATTTGACTCGTGGCACAGGTGGACCAACCATGCCAGCTATTTCAGATATCGTTTTTGATGGTGGTTTTGCAGATAAGGCTGAGGCTGAAAGTTTTGGTATCCGTCCTGGAGATACAATCGTTCCAGATAGTAGCGCAATCCTAACTGCTAATGAAAAAAATATTATCTCAAAAGCATGGGATAACCGTTATGGTGTGCTCATGGTTAGCGAGTTGGCTGAAAACTTGTCAGGCCAAAAACTAGGAAATGAACTTTATCTTGGTGCTAACGTCCAAGAAGAAGTTGGACTTCGTGGTGCCCATGCATCTACAACAAAATTTGATCCAGAAGTATTTCTTGCAGTGGATTGCTCACCAGCAGGTGATGTTTATGGTGGTCAAGGGAAGATTGGTGATGGAACCTTGATTCGTTTCTATGATCCAGGTCACTTGCTTCTCCCAGGCATGAAAGATTTTCTTTTGACAACTGCTGAGGAAGCTGGAATCAAATACCAATACTATTGTGGAAAAGGTGGTACAGATGCAGGAGCAGCTCATTTGAAAAATGGTGGTGTTCCATCTACAACAATCGGTGTTTGTGCCCGTTATATCCACTCACACCAAACACTTTATGCCATGGATGACTTCTTAGAAGCTCAAGCTTTCCTACAAGCCTTGGTTAAAAAATTAGATCGCTCTACTGTAGATTTGATCAAAAATTATTAAACTGAAAAGATGGAGGTGATAGGTATGGAAGAACCAAACCTAGAAACCTTGATACGGGACCTTTACAATCATGCCCGTCAAAACTTGAGTGAAGATTTAGTGGCTGCACTCCTAGAAACTGCTAAGCAGTTGCCCAGCACCAATGAACGCTTGCTAGCAGTCCGACTTTCAGGGCTAGTCACACTTGAACTTCTCAAGAATCCCAAGACTCCAGCGCCAGAGTTAGTCAATCTGGCTCGCTATATCAAAAAGGAAGAAGCTAGGTACAAGGGTGCAGCTGCCTCTTCCTTTATGATTGGAGAGTTATTTAAAATGCTTTGATTCGAACGAATCAAAGCATTTTTTTATCTTATACTCTTCGAAAATCAAATTCAAACCACGTCAGCTTCACCTTGCCGTACTCAAGTACAGCCTGCGGCTAGCTTCCTAGTTTGCTCTTTGATTTTCATTGAGTATTAAATTTGTTCAGCTAAAACTTTTTCAGCAAGGTTCATTGCGTGATCTGACACGCGAGTGTAGTGTGAAATGATGTCGATAAAGTTGACACCTGCTTGGGTAGAACATTCACCATTGTTTAGGCGCTTGATGTGAGTCTTACGAAGGACACGTTCCATCTTGTTGATGGCTTCATGGCGTTCAATAAGAGCTTGAGCTTTTTGAAGGTCATTGTTTTCAACACTTTCAAGAGCATCTTTAACGAAATCGCTTGTTTGACGGTAAATCTCTTCCAATTCCTCTAGGGCTGAGTTAGAGAATTGAACATTCTTGCGTTGCAAGTAGTCGTTAAGATTAATCAAAGCTTCAGCGTGGTCTCCGATACGTTCCAAGTCACGAGAAGAGTCAAGGATATTTGTTAAGACTTCACTCTCTTTTTGACTCAATGCTTCACTAGATAGACTAATGAGGTAACGTGTTAATTTCTCGTCGATTGTGTTGATAGCTTCTTCAGTTTTGTGCCCTTTTTCAGCTACTTTTTCATTAGAATTGATAATGTAGTCGTAAGAAAGGTCAAATGCTTTAACCGCATAGTTTCCTAGGTGCAAGAGTTCTTTCTTGGCATTTCCTAAGGCGATAGAAGGAGCTTGTTTGATGAGTTGTTCATCCAAGTAAAGAGGTTCGTATTTTACAACTTCGTCTTCACCAGGGATTAGCTTAGTAACAAAGTAAGCCAGAGCACCGATGAATGGGAATTGTACAATGGTGTTACTTACGTTAAAGGCACCGTGTGAGAAGGCAATCGTCATCTCAGGTGAGAGGTGAAGTAAAGCTTGGAAGTACTCAATCATCGAAGTGAATGGGCCTAACAAGATTAAGCAGAGGATAGTTCCTAAAACGTTAAAGGTAACGTGTGTTGCTGCAACTCGTTTAGCAGATATGTTTGCTCCGGCTGCTGCGATAATAACCGTTAAGGTTGTACCGATATTATCTCCGAATAGGACTGGTAGTGCCCCTTTGAGGTCGAGGAATCCACCTGCATAGAGACCTTGTAGAATCCCGATGGTTGCAGAAGATGCCTGAATCAGAACGGTAATGACAGCACCAGCCACAACTCCCAAGATAGGATTTTGCCCCAAGGTAACCATGTATTCCTTAAACTGAGGCAAGTCTTTAAGAGGGCTCATCCCAGCACTAATGAGGTTGAGGGCGTAGAAGATACCACCCACACCAAAAAGGATACGTCCAATATTATTTGCAGTACGGTTTTTTGTAAAGAATAAGAACATGGTTCCAAGGAAAATCAAGGGTAGGGCATACTCGCCAAGTTTGAAACCGATGATGAAGGACGTTACGGTCGTTCCAATATTGGCTCCCATGATAATCCCGATGGCCTGTCTAAGGGTGAGGAGACTAGCACTAACCAGTCCAACCGTAATAACCGTTACACCTGTACTCGACTGGATGAGGGCAGTGACGACAATCCCCACTAAGACCCCTAAGAAGGGATTACTTGTGTACTTATCAATGTAATAACGAAGGCGGTCTCCAGCAGCTTGTTGCAAACCGTCTCCCATGGTCTTGATACTATATAAAAACAGTCCCAGACCACCTAAAAAGTGAAAAATAATTTCCTGCCAATTAATGGACATTTTCTTTTTCCTCCGAAAAATAATCGCGGAATTTCTCCCATTCTATTTTAAAGGATAAAAGTAAATCTAACAAGTAGTAAATGATCTTTTTTTGAGAAAAATGTTGATTTTATTCGAAAAATGGCAGATGATTGTCTAATTTATATTAATTCTTCACTTCTTTATAGTTCTTGAAGGGCTAGTGTTGACTCTTTTTCTAAATATCGTAAAATAAAAATGACCTGTTCTGTGTATTTTTGGAACAGCTACTTTTTTAATTCAAAAATAAAGCGCTTACTTTCGAGAGAAAGTCAAAGGAGAAAAAGATGAAGAATCCATTTTTTGAAAAACGTTGTCGCTATAGTATTCGAAAATTGTCAGTGGGTGCCTGCTCATTGATGATTGGTTCAGTTCTATTTGCAGGTCCAGCTTTGGCTGAAGAGTCTGTCGTTCCAGAAAACGGAACAACTACAGCAGTAGCTTCAGAGCAACCGTCAACCACTACTCCAGCAGAAGCAACCACACCAGCACCAGAAGTATTGAAGGAGCTGGAAGCAACTGAAGACAAGGCAAGCGAGCAACCAGTTTCAGAAGAAAAGCCAACCTTGGATCAATTGACTGCAGCTGATAAGGAAGCCACTAGTCCAGCTGCTGAAACTCCTAAGGCTGAAGAAACGCCTGCTACTACAGAAAATAAGCCAGAAGAAAAAGCTACTGTCGCTGACGTTCCTAAGAAAGAAGAAAAAAGTCTTCGACCAAAAGAAATTAAGTTTGACACATGGGAAGATTTGTTGAAATGGGAACCAGGTGCTCGCGAAGACGATGCTATTAACCGCTCTTCAGTAGAACTAGCCAAGCGCTATCGTGGACATGTAGTTAACGAAAAAGCTAATAAGGACGCTAAGGTTGAAGCTCTTGCTAACACTAACTCTAAGGCTAAAGACCATGCTTCTGTAGGTGGTGAAGAGTTTAAAGCCTACGCTTTTGACTACTGGCAGTACCTGAATTCCATGGTCTTCTGGGAAGGGCTCGTCCCAACTCCAGACGTGATTGATGCTGGTCACCGTAATGGTGTTCCTGTATTGGGTACACTCTTCTTCAACTGGTCAAATAGCATTGCAGACCAAGAAAAATTTGCTGCAGCCCTTCAACAAGACGAAGACGGAACTTTCCCTATCGCTCGTAAGTTGGTTGATTTGGCTAAATACTATGGCTTTGATGGCTACTTTATTAACCAAGAAACAACAGGTGATATCGTAACGCCTCTTGGTAAGAAAATGCGTGACTTCATGCTTTATACCAAGGAATATGCAGCTCAAGTCAATCACCCAGTCAAATATTCTTGGTATGACGCCATGACCTATGAATATGGTCGTTATCATGAAGATGGACTTGGTGAATACAATTACCAATTCATGGAAAAAGAGGGAGACAAGGTTCCTGCGGATCACTTCTTTGCCAACTTTAACTGGACCAAAGAGAAAAATGATTACTCTGTAACTATGGCAAAATGGCTTGGACGTAGTCAGTATGATGTTTTTGCAGGTTTGGAATTGCAACAAGGTGGTTCCTACAAGACAAAAGTGAAATGGGATGCCCTTCTAGATGAAAATGGCAAGCTTCGCTTATCACTTGGCCTCTTTGCACCTGATACTATCACGAGTCTTGGTAAGACAGGCGAAGACTATCATAAGAATGAAAATATCTTCTTTACAGGTTATCAAGGAGATCCAACTGGTCAAAAACCAGAGGACAAGGACTGGTACGGGATTGCCAACCTCGTAGCTGACCGCACACCAGCAGTTGGACGTAGCTTCACAACATCCTTTAACACTGGACATGGTAAAAAATGGTTTGTAGATGGTAAAGTTTCCAAGGATTCTGAATGGAACTATCGTTCTGTATCAGGTATCTTGCCTACATGGCGCTGGTGGCAAACATCATCAGCTGCTAAACTCCAAGCTGACTATGACTTTGAAGACGCCTACAATGGAGGAAATTCACTCAAGTTTGCGGGTGATTTAGCTGAAAATACTAACCAAGATGTTCGTCTCTACTCTACAAGACTGGAAGTAACAGATAAAACGAAACTCCGTGTCGCCCATAAAGGTGGTAAGGGAAGCAAGGTCTATGTAGAATTTGCAACTCAGAAAAACTATACTTATGGTGGCGAGAATGCTCGTAAAGAGCTGACTCTATCTGACGATTGGACAAAAGACGAATTTGACTTGAGCGCCTTGGCAGGTCAGACCATTTACGGTATCAAACTTACTTTTGAAAATACTGCTGCCCTTAAGGGATATCAATTTAACTTGGGTGAGTTGACTGTAACAGATAATCAAGAGGCTCCTCAAGCACCAACAGCTCTTAAAGTAGCTAAACAATCCCTGAAAAATGCTCAAGAAGCAGAAGCCATTGTCCAATTTACTGGAAATAAAGATGCTGATTTCTATGAAGTTTATGAGAAGGATGGCGATGCTTGGCGCCTATTGACAGGCTCATCTGCCACTACGATCTACCTACCAAAAGTTAGCCGTTCATCTAGTGCAACTGGTACTGGTCAGGAGTTGAAGGTTGTCGCAGTCGGTAAGAACGGACTTCGCTCTGAAGCAGCAACTACAAACCTCGAGTGGGGAATGACTGTCCAAGATACCAGCCTTCCAAGACCTCTTGCAGAAAATATCGTTCCAGGGGCTACTGTTATCGGAAGTACCTTCCCAGATACAGAAGGCGGAGAAGGTATCGAAGGTATGTTGAATGGGACCATCACCAGTCTATCTGACAAATGGTCTTCTGCTCAATTGAGTGGTAGCGTTGATATCCGTTTGACACAACCACGCCGTGTTGTTAGATGGGTCATGGACCACGCAGGAGCTGGTGGAGAGTCTGTTAATGATGGCTTGATGAACACCAAAGACTTTGACCTTTACTACAAAGATGAAGCAGGCGAATGGAAACTAGCTAAGGCTGTTCGTGGCAATAAAGCCCATGTTTCGGATATCACCCTTGATAGCCCAATCACTGCGCAAGACTGGCGCTTGAATGTCATCACGTCTGACAATGGAACACCGTGGAAAGCCATTCGTATCTACAACTGGAAGATGTATGAAACTCTTGATACGGAGAGCCAAAACATTCCAATGAGTAAAGTTGCAGCGCGTGTTCTAACAGACAATAAGGTTCAGCTCGGCTTCTCAGAAGTTCCTGCTGGGGCAACCATCACAGTCTATGACAAGGCAGATTCACAAACTCCAATCGCTACCTTAAATACAGCAGTTGGAGGGGATTTGGCGACAGAACCATTGAGCTTTGAAAAACGTCCAAGTCTTCTTTACTACCGAACACAATTGCCAGGGAAAGAAATCAGTAATACTCTTGCTGTGACGATTCCTCAGGATGAAAGAAAGATTAAGGCTGTCAGTCTAGAAGTGGCACCTAAAAAGACAAGTTACCAAGATGGTGAGGAATTGAATCTCAAGGGTGGTCTTCTCCGTGTCAAATACGAAGGTGAAGAAGCAGACGAAGTCATCAACCTTAGCCATGCAGGTGTTGTAGTCAACGGCTACGATGCTCACCATCATGGTGAACAAGAGTTGACAGTAGCCTATCTTGGTCTTCCAGTTGCAGGTAGCTTTAAGGTTCAAGTGACCGGTGAAGAAGCTGGTCCAAAAGAAGTCGTAGCCTTGTATATTAGCAAGCAACCGAAAATTGACTACTTGGTAGGCGATACTCTTGACTTATCAGAAGGACGTTTCAAGGTCTTGTATGATGATGAAACGGAGACTGAACATAACTTTACAGACCAAGGAGTCGAAATTACAGGCTATGATTCTCAAAAAACAGGCCGTCAAAAACTTCAGTTGCACTATCAAGGACAAACTGTCGAATTTGATGTTCTAGTATCACCTAAGGCAGCTGTCAACGACGAATACCTGAAACAAGAAATCACATCTGCCCAAGGACGCAAAGAAACAATAGCTTATACATTTGCTGATGCAGCAAAACAAGCAGCTCTAGTTGAGAAGATTGATGCAGCGAAAGCGATCTTAGAAAATCATGATGCTAGTCAAGAAACAGTCAACCAAGCCTTGAATGACTTGAAACAAGCAGGTTCTGACTTGAATGGTGTACAGCTTTATCAAACAGCTAAGGAAGAGCTTGAAACTCTTCTAGGAAAAGTTCGTGAGAAAAATGCAGACGATCCAATCATCGCTCAAGCAGAAACTCTTATTGGCTCAATAAATCCAACTCCAGAAGCATTTGCCAACCTCAAGGAAGAACTCAATAAAAAACTCCTTGTTAAAGAAAGCCATCATGTAGGTAGCTTAGAAGAAGGCGAAACTGCGCCAACAGTTGAAGCACTACCTGAATTAGTGGTTGAGACAGAAACTCAAGCCTTCGAGCGTCAAGAACGTCCGTCAGGAGACCTCTTGTTGGGTGAACGACGTCTTGTTCAGGCTGGTGCAGAAGGTCAAATCCGTCATTTGATTGAAGTGGATGCCAAAGGCAACCGTACTCTTCTTCAGACAGAAGTCGTCAAGGAAGCAGTGGCAGAGATTACCGAGATTGGTACTAAGATTGAAAGTAGCACTCAACCGCTTGACGGTCCAAAAGTCTTAGAAGTTAAGAAACCAAGCTTGGTTGTGGAAGAAGAAGTTCTTGCCTATGGACATGAAGAACGAGTAAATCCTAGTCTCCCAGTAGGAGAACGTCGCTTGGTTCAAGTAGGAGTTGCAGGCCTTCGTAGAAACCTTGTAGAGATTGATTCTGAAGGACATCGCAGTCTTAAGGGGACAGAAGTTCTCAAGGAAGCCGTAACTGAAATTGTTGAAGTCGGTACAAAAGTAGTTAAAGTACCAGGTGACAGACCAGTTACGCCTGCTCCAACGACTCAAGATACTAAGAAGGAAACTACAAAAACAGAACCTAAGACTGAAACATCCGTTTCTCCAGTTCAAGTAAGCCAAGTGGCGAAGCAAGAACCAGCAGAAGCAAAAGCACAAGCTGAAAAGACTGAAGGAAAACAACTTCCAAATACAAGTGCAGAAGTAGATGCAAACCTCCTAGCCCTTGGCTTGGTCGGAGTTTTAGGTGGCTTTGGCTTGCTAGCTCAAAAGAAAAAAGAAGATTAAGATAGAGAGTGTATCTAACACTGACTTCATATAATAAAAAAGATTTGACTTTTAAGGGTCAAATCTTTTTGTATAGGGGAGGAGAATAAAAATGGCAAAGTATTCTGTCGTAGTTACAAGCACTGTCCTGAATTAATCGAGAAAAATTGTTGTGGATAAAAGTTTAAGGTTTTGCTATCTCTTTTATTGATTTTGTGATATAATTAACACGTAAAAAAAATTAAGGAGTCTTTCCAAATGGCAAAATTGACTGTTAAAGACGTTGAGTTGAAAGGGAAAAAAGTTCTCGTTCGTGTTGACTTCAACGTTCCTGTAAAAGATGGCGTGATTACTAATGACAACCGTATCACTGCAGCTCTTCCAACTATCAAGTACATCCTTGAACAAGGTGGACGTGCGATTCTCTTCTCTCACCTTGGACGTGTAAAAGAAGAAGCAGACAAAGCTGGTAAATCACTTGCTCCTGTTGCTGCTGACTTGGCTGCTAAATTGGGTCAAGAAGTTACATTCCTTCCAGGTGTAACTCGTGGTGCTGAATTGGAAGCAGCTATCAACGCTCTTGAAGATGGACAAGTTCTTTTGGTTGAAAACACTCGTTTTGAAGATGTTGACGGTAAGAAAGAATCTAAAAACGATCCTGAACTTGGTAAATACTGGGCATCACTTGGAGATGGTATCTTCGTAAATGATGCATTCGGTACAGCTCACCGTGCACACGCATCTAACGTTGGTATCTCAGCAAACGTTGAAAAAGCAGTTGCTGGATTCCTTCTTGAAAACGAAATTGCTTACATCCAAGAAGCTGTTGAAGCTCCAGAACGTCCATTTGTGGCTATCCTTGGTGGTTCAAAAGTTTCAGATAAGATCGGTGTTATCGAAAACTTGCTTGAAAAAGCTGATAAAGTTCTTATCGGTGGTGGTATGACTTACACATTCTACAAAGCACAAGGTATCGAAATCGGTAACTCACTTGTAGAAGAAGACAAATTGGATGTCGCTAAAGCTCTTCTTGAAAAAGCAAACGGCAAATTGATCTTGCCAGTTGACTCAAAAGAAGCAAACGCATTTGCTGACTACACTGAAGTGAAAGACACTGAAGGTGAAGCAGTAGACCCAGGATTCCTTGGTTTGGATATCGGTCCTAAATCTATCGCTAAATTCGACGAAGCTTTGACTGGTGCGAAAACAGTTGTATGGAACGGACCTATGGGTGTATTTGAAAACCCTGACTTCCAAGCTGGTACAATCGGTGTGATGGACGCTATCGTGAAACAACCAGGCGTTAAATCAATCATCGGTGGTGGTGACTCAGCTGCCGCAGCTATCAACCTTGGTCGTGCAGACAAGTTCTCATGGATCTCTACTGGTGGTGGAGCATCAATGGAACTTCTTGAAGGTAAAGTTCTTCCAGGACTTGCAGCTTTGACTGAAAAATAAGAATATAAAAAAGGAGAACTCAGCTTCTCCTTTTTTTTGCGTTCTTTTAAAGTATGGGAGTACCGAGGGATAATTGGACAGAATCCAAAAAAAACAGTAAAATAGAGGAATACCAATCTAAATGAAATTTGAGTGATGAACGTGGAAAAAAGAGACAATCTTACAAAAACAGCTATTTGCGGTATTATCAATGTCACCCCAGATTCTTTCTCTGACGGGGGTCAATTTTTTGCTATTGAAGAAGCCTTAAAACAAGCTCGAAAATTGATAGCTGAAGGTGCCACTATTTTAGATATCGGTGGAGAGTCTACTCGGCCTGGAAGTAGCTATGGCTATGTTGAGATAGAAGAGGAAATCCAACGTGTCGTTCCAGTGATTAAAGCTATCCGTCAAGAAAGTGATGTTCTGATTTCGGTAGACACTTGGAAAAGTCAAGTTGCAGAAGCAGCTCTAAAGGCTGGGGCCCATATAGTCAATGACATTACAGGTCTTATGGGGGATGAGAAGATGGCGGAAGTGGTTGCCAAAGCTGGAGCTCAGGTAGTCATCATGTTTAATCCAGTAATGGCACGCCCTCAGCACCCTAGTTCACTTATCTTCCCTCATTTTGGCTTTGGAGAGCCTTTTACAAAGGAAGACTTAGAAGAGTTTGAACAACTATCAGTAGAAGAATTGATGACAGTTTTCTTTGATCGTGCACTGGCAAGAGCGGAAAAAGCAGGAATTTCGAAAGAAAAGATCATGCTAGATTCTGGGATTGGCTTTGGCTTGACCAAAAAGGAAAATCTCATACTTCTACGTGACCTTGATAAATTACACGAGATGGGCTATCCTATCTTTTTAGGAGTCTCTCGCAAGCGCTTTGTCATCAATATTCTGGAAGAAAATGGTTTTGAAGTAAACCCAGAAACTGAAGCAGGCTTCCGAAATCGTGATACTGCTTCAGCTCATGTGACCAGTATCGCTGCTAGACAGGGTGTAGAAGTGGTGCGTGTACACGATGTAGCCAGCCACAAGATGGCAGTCGAAGTTGCATCAGCCATCCGTCTGGCAGATGATGCGGAAAATTTAAACTTGAAACAATATAAATAAGATGAATAAAAACGAAACGAATCAGTGGATAGCTAACTATCGGACAGACCAACCGCATTTTGGTTTGGAGAGGATGGTGGAGCTATTAGCCCTACGTGGCAATCCCCATCTGAAACTCAAGGTTATCCATATCGGAGGAACCAATGGTAAGGGGTCTACTATAGCCTTTTTGAAGAATATATTGGGAAAGATGGGGCTAAGAGTTGGAGTCTTTAGCTCACCCTATCTGATTCATTATACCGATCAGATTGCCATTAATGAGGAATCTATCCCAGAAGCAAGATTAGAGGCCTTGATGGTAGACTATCGCTCACTACTTGAAGGGGAGCATGCTCATGATTTGCAGGGGACGACAGAGTTTGAGATTATCACTGCTATAGCCTATGACTATTTTGCTTCTGAGCAAGTCGATGTGGCCATTATGGAAGTAGGTATGGGTGGACTTTTGGATAGTACCAATGTTTGTCAGCCTATCTTAACAGGTATTACGACCATTGGCCTGGATCACGTAGCTTTACTAGGGGATAGCTTGGAAGCTATCGCGGAGCAGAAAGCTGGAATTATCAAACAAGGAGTTCCCCTGGTAACGGGGAATATTGTCCCAGAAGGCTTAGCAGTTATCAACCAAATCGCGAAAGCGAAAGAGGCTCCTAGGCTTGTTTATGGGGAAGATTATCAAGTTAGCCATCATGAGAGTGTGGAGACGGGTGAAATCTTTGATTATTCAAGCCCGCTTAGACAAGGTCGCTTTCAGACAGGATTGCTGGGTTTGCACCAGATAGAGAATGCTGGGATGGCCATAGCTTTACTTGATACTTTTTGTAAAGAAGATGGTCGAGAATTAGCTAGTAATAACATAGTGGCTCAAGCCTTAGAAGAAACAAGTTGGCCAGGACGCTTTGAAGTTGTTTGTAGAGAACCCTTAATGATCTTGGATGGGGCCCACAATCCTCATGCCATAAAGGCTTTAGTAGCAACCTTGCAAGAACGATTTGCTGATTATCACAAGGAAATACTTTTTACATGTATCAAAACCAAGGCCTTGGAGGATATGTTAGACTTGTTAGGAACTTTGCCAGATACTGAGCTGACATTGACTCACTTTGATGATGGTCGAGCGACAGACGAAAAAGTACTAAAAAAAGTAGCTTATTCTAGAAATCTCAACTATCAAAGTTGGCAGGAATTTCTAGACCAAAAAATGACAGAAAATGAAGAGAAAAAAACAGTTAGGATTATCACGGGCTCATTATACTTTTTAGCCCAAGTGAGAACCTACCTAATGGAGAGGAAAAATTAGAATGGATACACAAAAAATTGAAGAAGCTGTAAAAATGATTATCGAGGCAGTTGGTGAGGATGCAAATCGCGAAGGCTTGCAGGAAACACCAGCCCGTGTCGCTCGTATGTACCAAGAGATTTTTTCAGGTCTTGGGCAAACTGCTGAAGAGCACCTGTCAAAATCCTTTGAGATTATTGATGACAATATGGTAGTGGAAAAGGATATCTTTTTCCATACCATGTGTGAACACCACTTTTTACCATTTTATGGCCGAGCCCATATTGCCTACATTCCTGATGGGCGTGTAGCAGGCTTATCAAAGTTAGCTCGTACAGTGGAAGTCTACTCTAAAAAGCCACAGATTCAAGAGCGTTTGAATATCGAAGTGGCTGATGCCTTGATGGAGTATTTGGGAGCCAAGGGAGCCTTCGTTGTCATTGAAGCAGAACATATGTGTATGAGTATGCGCGGTGTTCGAAAACCAGGAACTGCAACCTTGACCACAGTGGCTCGTGGTCTATTTGAGACAGATAAGGATCTTCGTGATCAAGCTTATCGTCTCATGGGACTTTAAAAAATCCGCGTTAAGCGGATTTTTCTAGAAAGGACTAGTTATGGATCAACTGCGAATTAAAGACCTAGAAATTTTCGCCTTTCATGGACTTTTTCCTAGTGAGAAAGAACTGGGGCAGAAGTTTGTCGTTTCAGCCACCCTATCCTATGATATGACCAAGGCTGCGACAGACTTGGATTTAACTGCTTCTGTCCATTACGGAGAACTTTGCCAGAAATGGACGACATGGTTTCAGGAAAATACTGAAGATTTGATTGAAACAGTAGCCTACAAACTAGTAGAGCGTACTTTTGAGACCTACCCTCTCGTTCAAGAGATTGAGCTGGAACTAAAAAAACCTTGGGCACCTATCCATCTACCGCTGGATACTTGTTCAGTAACCATTCACCGTCGCAAACAGCGTGCCTTTATTGCTTTAGGAAGCAATATGGGGGATAAGGCGGCTAATCTCCAGCAAGCGATTGCCAAAATGCAAGTTCGTGGTATCCACATTCTCAAAGAATCTAGTGTGATTACGACCGAGCCTTGGGGTGGTGTGGAGCAGGATAGCTTTGCCAATCAAGTCATTGAAGTGGAAACCTGGTTGCCAGCTCCAGTCTTGTTAGAAACCTTGTTAGAGATTGAATCAGAGATGGGACGGGTTAGAGAGGTTCCTTGGGGACCTCGCTTGATTGACCTAGATTTGCTTTTTGTAGAGGACCAGATCATCTATACAGACGACCTCATCTTGCCTCATCCTTATATTGCTGAACGCCTCTTTGTCCTAGAATCACTCCAAGAAATAGCTCCGCATTTCATCCATCCAACACTGAAACAACCGATCCGCCACTTGTATCGTCAATTGGAGAAAGAAAATGCCTAAGTTTTTCGAAACTTATAGTAAATGGAAAAGTCTAGGGGAAGGAATGCTAGCTATTATCCTAGGTCTTCTCTTGATTTGTTTTGGACAGATTGTACCGAGGCTTGGTTATCAACTCTTGATGGCCTACTTTTCCTTGTCGACTGTTTGGCATTTATTGACACGATGGTTTCAGGAAAAGTCCCGTAGAGAAAATATTTTTGTGACCATAGCCAAGTTAGGACTTGCTGTCATTCTATTTGATTCAGTCATCCTGCAAGGGATAGCTCTCTATGTCTTAGTCATTGCTATTGGAAGTTATCAATTGTTTACAGGTTTGATTAGCCTGATTACCTGGTTGATTTACCGAAATAATCATATCCATCCGAGGCTCAATTACTTATTTGATGCTTTGTGGATGATGGGATTTGGTCTCTATAGTATCTCCCCTTTTCATGATGCAACAAATTTTGAATTGCTCTTACTTGGTTTTTACTTACTGATGTTAGGGGTAAGTAGTCTCAGAGATGGTTTCTTTTTTGAAAAAGGAATCCCTAATCCTAGGCTTAAGCGGAAGATACGAATGACCCTGCCCATTTTTGTAACAGCTCTAATTCCTATCAATACCCTACGTCGATTGAATAAATGGTTTTCTAATCATGAGTCCGAAGAAGGGAAAGTACATTCAGAGAGAAAAAATGACCAGACAGTTGATATGGAAATTTTTATCCATACTTCAGAATCCTCTTTCTTTTTAGCCATGGGGCATGTGGATATCTGCTATCAAGGTCAGGTTATTTCCTATGGTTCTTATGATCCTCACTCGGAACGTTTATTTGGGATGATTGGGGATGGGGTTCTATTTAAGGCTAATCGAGAAAAGTATATCGAACTCTGTAAGAGAGAAAGTCAGAAAACTCTATTCGCCTACGGCTTAAGCTTGTCTGAGCAACAGAAAAAAGCTATAGAAGAACAACTGAGAGAAATTGAAGAACTCTTAATTCTTTGGGAACCAAGTTCTCAACTCATGAAAAGAAGAGAAGGGGAGATCAAGCATACCTACTCCTATCAGCTGAAACACGAGGCTGATGCCACTCTTTATAAGTTCAGTTCGTCCAAGTTTAAGACCTATTTTGTTCTCAGTACAAATTGTGTCTTATTGGCTGACTCTATCGTGGGTAAAGCCGGAACAGATATTCTCAGCCCCCAAGGATTTATCGTCCCAGGAACTTATCAGGATTATCTTGACTTAGAATACACCAAACCAAGTGGTATAGTAGTCAGTCGTTCCATTTATTAGCAAAAAGAAAACTCTAGTTTCCTAAGTAGAGAGGAGACTAGAGTTTTTAAAATAGGTCATTTTCTTCTGGTAGGAGAATGGTTTCCTTCCCATCCATATCCATGACCAGAACTTTAGGTGGATAGAGTGGGTCGAAGGGATGATTGAAGTCGAAGTCAATCGTTGTTGGTAGATGTTGACTAGAAAAACGAAAAGTGATGGAGCCTTCATGATTCAACAGTCGAAATTCCAATTCATCTTCTAGCTCAAAAACATGCTTTAAAAAATGATCGATTATATACCAGATTGAATCGATAACATCGTCGGGTAAATTGGTCACCACACCGAAACTGGCACATCGTCTATGAGAATCTGTAAAAGCCATCCCTATCTCCTGATTGATTTTCTTATTATCATACTGCAAACTGCTAGAAAAATCAAGAAAAGTCAACTACCTTTAAAAAGATGAGAATGATTCTGAAATTTTTTCAACGAATCTTCATCAAATGCTTGAAAATGCTTACAAGTAGTGGTAAAATGGAAACAGTAGAATCATGAAAACAAAATTTTCAAAGTAGAAAGGAAACGGAATGAACACAGATGATACAGTAACAATTTATGACGTTGCCCGAGAAGCGGGAGTGTCAATGGCAACTGTCAGTCGTGTTGTCAATGGCAATAAGAACGTCAAAGAAAACACCCGTAAAAAAGTCCTAGAGGTCATTGATCGCCTTGACTACCGTCCTAACGCAGTAGCTCGTGGTCTAGCAAGTAAGAAAACTACAACAGTTGGAGTTGTTATTCCAGATATCACAAACACTTATTTCTCTACCCTTGCTAAAGGGATTGACGATATCGCGGAAATGTACAAATACAACATCGTCCTTGCTAATAGTGATGAGGATGATGAAAAGGAAGTATCTGTGGTCAATACTCTCTTTTCTAAACAGGTGGATGGCGTTATCTTCATGGGTTATCATTTAACTGAGAAGATTCGCTCAGAGTTTTCACGCTCACGCACACCTGTGGTTCTTGCAGGAACAGTGGACATAGAACACCAACTTCCAAGTGTCAATATTGACTATAAACATGCTACTGTTGATGCAGTCCGCCATCTCTTGAAACGAAATAAAAAAATTGCCTTCGTTAGTGGACCATTAGTGGATGATATTAATGGTAAGATTCGCTTAGCTGGTTACAAAGATGCTTTGAAAGAAGCGGGAATTAACTACAGTGAAGGTCTTGTTTTTGAATCAAAATACCGTTATGATGATGGTTATGCCTTGGCAGAACGCTTGATTTCTTCTAAAGCAACAGCAGCGATTGTAACAGGTGATGAATTAGCGGCAGGTGTTTTGAACGGACTTGCTGACAAGGGAGTTTCTGTACCGGAAGACTTTGAAATTATCACCAGTGATGATTCACAAATCGCGCGCTATACTCGTCCAAACCTAACCACCATTGCGCAACCTTTGTATGATCTTGGTGCTATTAGTATGCGTATGTTGACGAAGATTATGCATAAGGAAGAGTTAGAAGAGCGTGAAGTTCTTTTGCCACATGGTTTGGTAGAACGTCATTCAACTCGTAAAGATTAACAAAAAGAGGTCGGGATAAAAATCCCGACCTCGCTTTTTAGTAGTAAAAACTTTTTGGTTAATGGTTCAAGCATCAAGTTGATGGTAGAATGCTTGCGGGGTAACTAGAAAACAAGACTTGATCTAGTAATTTCTATCTCACCGACTTTTTTATACTCAATGAAAATCAAAGAGCAAACTAGGAAACTAGCCGCAGGCTGTACTTGAGTACGGCAAGGCGACGTTGACGAGGTTTGAATTTGATTTTCGAAGAGTATTATCCTTCCATATAGGCTCGTAATTCCTCTCCTGTAAGGCCAGCATTGATAGCGATGAGGAGTTTGAGACGAGCCTTTTGAGCATTGAGCTCTTTGACAAAGAAGACACCAGCATTTTGCAGGCAAACGCCACCACCTTCATAGGCATAAACAGGTTCGGCAATCCCGTTAAAACAACGAGAGACTAAGGCGATTGGAAGTCCTTCTTGGATAAGGTTGTTCAATTTTTGTGCTGTTTCATTGGGAACATTTCCAGCACCGAAAGCCTGGATAATGAGTCCATCCAGTTGGTCAACGGGAAGCAAATCGAGGAGTTCTTCTGTCATACCGGCATAGACAGGGATAATAGGGACCAAGCCTTGAATCTTATCAAGGTCAAAACGAACACGGGGTTCAGCTGTTTTGAAGTAGAGAATTTCGTGTTTCATGATGAGTCCAAGGGGGCCGTGGGTCGGCGTTTGAAAGGTGCTAACATTTGTTGTGTGCGTCTTGGTCACATACTTAGCAGCGTGAATTTCGTCATTCATCACGACCAAGACACCCTTATCAGCAGCCTTATCGTCACTCGCGACGCGTAGGGCACTGAGATAATTGTAGACGCCGTCGCTTCCAAGTTCGTTGGAACTACGCATGGCCCCTGTTAGCACAATCGGTTTGTGAGGAACCTCCATAGTATCAAGGAAATAGGCAGTTTCCTCCAAGGTATCTGTCCCATGTGTAATCACGAAACCGTCATAATGATCAGCCTCCTCTTTAATTTTTTGATAGAGGGCCAGCATATGCTTTGGTTTAATATGGGGACTTGGCAGATTAAAAAAGTCGAGGGCGTGGACTTCAACTCCCTCAAGTGGATTGGATACATGATTCATAGGGTTGTCTTGACTAGTCACAACAGCGCCAGAGTCATCGGCTTGCATGGAAATAGTACCACCCGTATGTAAAACAAGGATTTTCTTAGGCATGATTTACTCACTCTTTCTGAAATGTGGTATAATCATTGTATCACAAAAGGGGAGATTGAGGTAGGATGGAAGTCAAAGCTGTTTTTTTTGATATCGATGGAACACTGGTCAACGATCGCAAGAGTGTTTTGAAATCCACTAAGGACGCGATTAAGATTGTGAAGGACCAGGGAGTGCTTGTTGGAGTAGCGACAGGGCGAGGACCTTTTTTTGTTAAGGATTTAATGGATGATTTAGATCTGGATTTTGCTGTAACTTATAACGGCCAATATATCTTTAATAAAGACAGAGTCTTGTTTACAAGTCCTCTTTCCAAATCTCATTTACGGCAGTTGATAGCTTATGCCAAAAAAGAGGGCAAGGAGATTGCTTTGGGGACCAAGGATGCCATGCTGGGTTCAAAAATCATGTCTTTTGGTCTTGGTTCTTTTTCGCAAAGAGTGAGTCGTTTTGTTCCCTCTATGTTGACCCGTACAGTTAGTCATTCCTTTAATCGAATGGTGAGTAAGGTCGTTCCTCAGAAGGAAGAAGACTTGCTCCAGTTGATGAATCAGCCCATTTATCAAGTTTTGATGCTAATGACGCCAGAAGAATCTGAAAAAGCGGCAGCTGATTTTCAAGACTTGAAATTGACTCGCAGTAATCCTTTTGCGGCCGATGTCATCAATCAAGGAAATTCCAAGCTAGAAGGCATTCGCCGAGTCGGAAAAGAGTATGGTTTTGATCTCAATCAAGTCATGGCCTTTGGTGACTCGGACAATGACCTAGAGATGCTGGCGGGTGTTGGGATGTCAGTCGCTATGGGCAATGGTAGTAGCAGTGTCAAGGAAGTGGCGAAGCATATCACAACCAGCAACCAACAAGATGGGATTCACAAAGCTTTAGAGCATTTTGGTGTTCTGGCTTCAGAAAAAGTCTTTGTCAGCCGTGATTACCATTTTAATAAGGTCAAGACCTTCCATCACATGATGGATGAACGAACTCAAGAGGAGCCCCAAGCTTGGGACTTAGAAGGTGCCACCCATAGAGCGGGATTTAAGATAGAAGAATTAGTGGAGTTTGTCCGAGCTGCTAGCTCTTCTGAAGAAGATTTCGAACAGGCAGTAGGACAGTTACACCAAGCTCTTGATCAAGCAGCAGAGAAAGTTACTAAGAAAACGCCTGCTAAGCAAGATTTGGTAGGGCAAGTGGATGCCTTGATTGACACCCTATACTTCACCTATGGTAGCTTTGTTTTGATGGGGGTGGATCCAGAGCGGATTTTTGACATTGTCCATCAAGCCAATATGGGTAAAATGTTCCCTGATGGAAAAGCTCATTTTGATCCAGTGACCCACAAAATCCTAAAACCAGATGACTGGGAAGAAAAATACGCTCCAGAACCAGCTATTAAAAAGGAGATTGAGCGCCAGATAAAGGCCTATGAGCGCCATAAGGAAAGAGAAGATAAAAAATAGGCGATAGCGGAGGAAGCCTGGAATGATGTTTTGAGTTCCTAGTTTCAACTACGACATCAATAGTTTATAAAAAAATGAGGTTAGGAGAAAAATCCCAACCTCATTTCTGTTTTTATTACAAAGTTTTATCCTTATCTCTAACGACGAGAAGGTCAACGCTGGTATGGCGTAGGATATATTCTGATGAAGAACCAACTAGCAGGCGCTCAAAAGCATTGAGTCCTGTTGCCCCAACTAAAATCAAATCAACCTTTTCTTTTTCTGGAATTGTTTTAGCTAAGAGAGTTTTAGGGTTACCCATCTCAATAACAACTTTAATGTCTGTGAGCCCAGCATCTTTTGCACGCTTTTCGTATTCAGCCATCAAATCGTTGGCCTCTACTTGCAATTCTTCGTAAACTTCGGCATCAAATGTTGAGATGCTTTGAAGAGCACGTGTGTCAATGACGTGGGCAATCGTTAGTTTTGCCTGGTTACGTAGTGCTGAATGAACCCCTTTGATGAAAGCCAAGTCAGCTTCCTTAGAACCGTCAACCGCTACCATGATGTTTTCATAACGTTGTGCCATAGCAAAAACCTCCTCATTCTTATTACATTCATTGTATTCCTTTTCACTAAAAAAGTAAAGTAAAAAACGATAGGAAGAAGATAGATGCTTTTTGACTTTGACTTGGAGTTTGTTATAATAAAACTAGAAAAGCTAAGAGGAAGAGATATGACAAAAATCGCAGTATTATCGGATATACATGGCAATACAACAGCCTTAGAAGCTGTTCTGGCAGATGCCCAGGAGTCAGAGGTTGATGAGTATTGGCTCTTGGGAGATATACTCATGCCTGGAACAGGACGAAAAAATATTCTCCAGATACTGGACACTTTACCCATCACCCATAGAGTTTTAGGGAATTGGGAGGAGAGCTTGTGGCGCGCCTGCCATCGTCAGTTAGATGAAACCAGACCCAGTCATCGTTATCTCTTACGCCAATGTCAGTATATTATGGAAGAGCTCAGCATCGAGGAAATTGAGGCACTGCAGGACTATCCCTTGCAAGTGCACCGCCAGTTTGGAGATTTGAAACTAGGGATTAGCCACCACTTGCCTGATAAAAATTGGGGACGAGAGCTGATTCATCTTGGGAAGCAAGAGGACTTTGACCGTCTTGTCACCAATCCTGACTGCGATATTGCCATTTATGGTCATATCCATCAACAGTTTCTTCGGTATGGTAGTGGTGGCCAGCTTATCCTGAATCCAGGTTCCATTGGTCAACCCTTCTTTTTATCTGAAAATTTACGCAAGGACTTACGTGCTCAGTACATGATTTTAGAGTTTGATGAAAAAGGCTTGAAAGATATCGATTTTCGCCGGGTTAATTATGATATTGAGGCAGAATTACAGCTAGCCAAAGACTTAAATTTACCCTACTATCAAGTTTATTATGAAAGTTTGGTTAATGGGATTCACCATACCCATAATCAGGAACTACTTCATGAAATTGCCCAAAGTCAAGGGCATGATGCAGAACTAGATGACTGGCTTAGTGGTAACTCTTGACATTACAACTACAAGAGATATAATAAATATAAGTAAAAAACGAACTAGTCTAATAGAAAAAGGAGAATCTTATGCAAATTTCAAGTCGATTTACCATCGCGACCCATATGTTGATTATCATAGCCTTGAAAGGGAAAGAAAGTAAGGTGACCAGTGATTTTCTTGCTAGTAGCGTTGGAGTCAATCCTGTCATTATCCGTAAGACCTTATCTCAACTGAAAAAAGTTGAGTTGATCTCAGTTGCGCGTGGAACTGGTGGTGCAGAGATTATCAAAGACCTAGAGGATATCAGTCTTTTAGATGTTTACCAAGCAGTTGAGTGTCTAGGAAAGACTGGTCAACTCTTTAGTTTTCATGACAATCCAAATCCAGCCTGTCCAGTTGGTGCAAATATCCATGGGATTTTAGATGAAAAATTACAAAAGATTCAGCTAGCCATGGAGCAGGAACTGAGTCAAACCAGTCTTGCCCAAGTTGTAGCAGATGCAGAAGCAAGGATAGAGAAATAGAAACTATACAAGTAGCAGAAAGAGTCTTTTTGGTTTAAAGCATTGAATCCCTTTTTTAAAAAATCAAAAAAGTAAAAAGAGAAGAGAACAGAACTTCAATTATCGGAGTTCCGGTCTCTTCTCTTTTATAGGTTATAGAAATTGTTTTCTAAGATTCGGATGATTAAGCGACTCTAATTTTCAATATTTTTTTAAAGATCACCAAGCGAGATGGTGTTCAGTTCGCTAATAACTTGAAGCTGGGGCATACGTCCAATATTGATTAGTTTTGGATGCTTTAAACCTTCGACATCAAAGTTGGTTAAAATGGCATCATATCCAGCCTCCATAATCTCATCAACATTCAATGTAGCCTTGTCCCATGTTTCAAACTGGATATTTTTAGAAGTGTAGTATTTATAGAGAGAGATGAGGGACCGAGGATGAGCAAAGTCAAATTCACTCAAAACAAGGACACGAACCTTATTCTGAGATTCTAACAGTTGTTCCATCAAATCTGAAGCGTGAGTCAAGAGAGTGTAAACCAGATGGACGACAGCGTGCGCCAGTTCTTTTTGTCCCAAGCTAGACTTATAACGCATCATTTCGAAAACAGCCGCTTCGTAAAATTCAGGGAAGAATTTCTGGATTTTTTTGAGCGTATAGGATTTATTATGAGAAATGATGGATTCTGAGTTGATTTCTTGACGTTCAAGAAGAGCGGTATTGTGTAGGTGCCAGACTAGCTCGTCTGTATTTGTAAAGTGAATTCCAAATTCACGAGTCAAATTATCGAGGACATCTCGAGCAGCGTGGTAAGAGTGGTCAACTTCCTTATCATCTGAACGGGCGGCTAGAAAATCTTCAACAGTATAGAAGATTCCTTTTTGAGTATAAGAATCAAAGATTTGTTCTAAGGTATGACGGTTAACCTCGATATTCAGACGCTTAGCCAATGGTTCGAGTTGATCTTGGAACTCTGGCAGTTGATTATATAAAGGAAGATCATTTGTAGAATCGCTCGTTGTTTGGATGGTAGCACCGATCTTAAATCGGTGCAAATTAACAGCTATTTGTGTTTCTAGCTGCAACAAGTTAGCATAATTGGCAGGAAATCCTGTCATTTTAAGAAAGAAAGCAACAAATTCTTCAATATCTTTCTTAGAATCAGTAAATGGCCATTTGAAGTAACCATAGGCTTCATGGAAATACTGGGCAAAAAAGAAACGGATGTCTTTTTCGTCTCCAATGATAGAGATTGGAGTGACCTTGAGTTTGAAGCGGTATTTATTTTGCAAGGTATGATTAATCTCAGCAACTTTTTTTCGAAGTGCAGGAAGCGAAACATCAAGAGTTTGAGCTAGATGTTCATAGGTGAATGGTTCTTCTAATAAAAAGAATGCTCTCAAAACTTGGAAGTTAGAAGAATCTTGTAAAATGTGGCGGTAAATTCGTTCAATGCCTAAATTGTTATTATTGGCGAGTCTGATACCAGCTGTTGAAGATTGGATTTCGAAGCAAGAGAGAACTTCGCGCATCTCCTTGATATCGCTTTTAATGATACGGGTGTTGATATCTAGGTCTTCTGCTAGGGGATCTAGGTGGATCCAGTCTGGATTTTCAAATAAATATTCTAAAATTCTTAATTGCCTTTGTTCTTTTTGAGTCAATAGGGCTCTCATAAATCGTTCCTCCTGTAATAAAATTGATTATAACGAACAAAAATCATATTTTTCAAGATGTTAGTTATTATATCACAAGTAAATCAAAAAAACAAAGAATTTGGCCTGCGTTTATTATATTATATTTTAGTAAAAAATCATTGCTTTAGAATTTTTTTGTATCGAAAAAAATTTTTAAATATATAGTTTAAAATAATTGACTAAAACAAAGCTATGTTTTATAATTTAAATTGTATGTTAAAGACATGCTATAATTTTTAAAATTAGGAGAAAAGATTCATGTATTTTAATCGAAAAAATGCAGAACAAAAGAATTGGCGTATGATCAAAAAAGGAAAACATTTCCTTTTCGGTTGTTCGCTTGTTTTTGCGGTTGGAGCAGCGTTAGTAGCTCCATCAGTCAAAGCAGATGCAGTAGAAGCTAAGCCAGAAGCTAGCTCTACAGCAGAGGGGGTTAAGCCAGCTGCAGCTGAAGAGAACCCAACTTATGCAGCACCAGCTGTAGAAGTAGCTCCAGCAGCAGTGGCTGAAGAAAAAGTTAAAACTACTCAAAATTCGAAAGAAGAACCAGTAGTTGCGCCTGAAAAAGCTAAGGAAGCAGATAGCATCCAAGCTCCAGAGGTGACAGTGGTCTACAATCCATCAGCACTTACTGATGAAGAAAAAGCAAAAGTAGTAGCAGCTGTTAAGGCAGCTAACTCTAAAGCAACTGATGTTCAAGTTCAAGCAGACGGATCAGTAGTTGTTAATTTTGCAGATGGTTCAAGTGCACGCTTGTCAGCAGCTCAAACTATTAAAGATGGCTCTCAAGTAGCTAAATCACGTAGAGCACGTGCGGCAGTAGCGGCTCCAGTCATCACTTCAAACCTTGATGGAAAAGGAAGTTCTGCAACGGATGTAACTGTCCAAGCACCAGCAGGTTCAACTGTTAAACTCTACAATAATGATGGTGTTGTTATCGGTCAAGCAGTAGCAAATGCTCAAGGTGTAGCTACTGTTACGCCAACAAATAGCCTTCCTGTAGGTGAAATCACTGCTACAGCTACACCAGCAGGCGAAAGTGAGTCTCCTAAGAGTGCACCTGTAACAGCGACACGACCAACATTGACAACTGTAGAAGGTGGTGTTTCAAGAGGGAACGATAGTGATAATACCCAACTACTCGTTACCAAATCACACATCACTGTTTATCCAGGTGAATCTGTTAAGATTGGTGTTGTAGCAGTATCTAAAGAGATGGAAAACTTTTCGGTTCCTAATAATCCAGACGGTGTCAAGGGTTTGCTTCCTAGAGGTGTTTTCTTGAAGTCAGGTGGGAAAGGTGAAGATGTTGAACCCGTTAAAAGACGTAATAACGGATACGGAGGTACTGTTGATTGGGACCAACCAGCAGGTGATACTGTTGTGACCTTCTCAGTTAGAAGTAAGAATAATGTAGTTGTAACGAGAAATCTGAAAGTTACCGTTTTGGAACTTACTAAGAAGCTTGATGCTGTTCCAGGTGAAAAAGTAGAAGTTGCTGATCTTAACAATGTTTCTGAAGACGAGAAAAATAAAATTATCGCAGCAACTAAAAAAGCAAATGCAAGTTTCCCTCCAGGCACTTTATATAATGTTGATCAAAGAGGAAATCTTGTCGTTACATATCCTGATAAATCAACAGATAAGATTGACGCTTCATATCTAGTTACTCCATCAAATAAACCTGCTGACACTAATAAGCCAGCAGGCCAAGCGCCAGAGATCACTTCAGATCTATCAGGTAAAGCAAGTACGCCAACTGATGTGACAGTTAAAGCAGAACCTGGTTCTACAGTGAAGCTTTACAATAATGACGGAGTTGTGATCGGTGAGGCAGTAGCAAACGATCAAGGTATTGCTACTATCTCTCCAATAAATAGTCTTCCAGAAGGACAAATTACAGCGACAGCTACACCAGCAGGTGGAAGTGAATCTCCTAAGAGCACTACGATTACGGCGACTCGTGCAGAAAAGCCTGAAGTGGACGGAGGTGTTTCAAGAGGAAACGATAATACCCAACTTCTCGTTACCAGATCACATATCACTGTTTATCCAGGTGAATCTGTTAATGTTGGTGTTACAGCAGCATCTAATGCGATTCAAAACTTCTGGGTTCCTAACAATCCAACAGCTGTCAAGGGCTTGAAACCTACAGGTTATTACATATCGACAGCTGGAACAGATACCATTAGACAACGTTCAGCCGGATACGGAGGTACTGTTGATTGGGACCAACCAGCGGGTGATACTGTTGTGACCTTCGCAGTTAGAAGTAAGAAAAATGCAGTTGTAACGAGAGACCTGAAAGTTACCGTTTTGGAACTTACTAAGAAGCTTGATGCTGTTCCAGGTGAAAAAGTAGAAGTTGCTAATCCTAACAATGTTAGTGAAGAAGAGAAAAACAAGATTATCGCCGCAACTACAAAAGCAAATGCAAGTTTCCCTCCAGGTACTACATATAGTGTCGATGAAAAAGGAAACCTTGTCATTACTTATCCTGATAAATCTACAGATAAGATTGCAGCAGCATACTTAGTTACTCCAGCTGCTAGGGAAACAGACAAGTACACACCAACAGCTAAAAATCAAACTGTTAAACAAGGTGAAACACCAGACGCTAAAGGCTCAATTGACAATGCTGGTGAACTTCCAAGTGGTACTACCTTTGCTTATAAGACACCAGTAGATACAGCAACCAAAGGTGAAAAAGACGCGATAGTAGTAGTTACTTATCCCGATAAGTCAACTGATGAAGTTCCAGTTAAAGTAACTGTAAAAGATCCACGTAGCGATGCAGATAAGAACGATCCAAAACCTAAAGCTCAAGACATTTACAAGGGTTCAACACCAGACGCTAAAGGCTCAATCGCCAATGCTGGTGACCTTCCATATGGTACTAGCTTTGCTTATAAGACACCAGTAGATACAGAAACACCAGGTGAAAAAGACGCGACAGTAGTTGTAACATACCCAGACGGATCTAAAGATGAAGTTCCAGTTAAGGTGACTGTAGAAGATCCAGATAAGACATCTGCAGAAAACAACACTCCAACAGCTAAAGATCAAACTGTTAAAGTTGGTGAGGAACCAAAAGCAGAAGCTTCAATCGGAAACTTTGACAAACTTCCTAAGGGAACAAAAGCAGAGTTCAAGACACCAGTAGATACAACAACACCAGGTGAAAAAGACGCGATAGTAGTAGTTACTTACCCAGATTCGTTAACTTATGAAGTTCCAGTTAAGGTTACTGTAAAAGATCCACGTAGCGATGCAGATAAGAACACCCCAGTAGCGAAA